>CAMEER010000001.1 GCA_945915065.1 uncultured Clostridia bacterium
ACGCCAAGACCAGCCGCCCCTCCGTGTGCAACGCCGAGGAGGTGCTGCTGGTACATGCCGCGGTGGCGGACACATTCCTGCCTATGCTGAAAAAGGCGCTGGTGGACGACCGTTCCGCCGCGGGACAGATACCGGTAGAGCTGCGGCTGGATCCGCGCGCAGCGGCTATCATCCCCGGCAAAGCGGCGTCGGAGACGGATTTCGACACGGAATTTCTGGACTACATTCTGGCGGTGGCGGTGGTGGACAGCGTGGACGAGGCCATTGCCCATGTGCTGACCCATTCCACCGGACACAGCGAGTCCATTGTCACGGAGAACGCGGCCAACGCGGAGCGGTTCGTCAACGAAACCGACAGCGCCGCCGTATATGTGAACGTGTCCACCCGCTTTACCGACGGCGGTGAGTTCGGTCTGGGCTGCGAGATGGGGATCTCTACCCAGAAGCTCCACGCCCGGGGCCCCATGGGGCTGGATGAGCTGAGCACCTATAAATACATTATCCGGGGCGACGGACAGATTCGGTAAGACCGGAAAAAGGGCTGCAAATTTCATACAATTCGGTCTCTGTCTTTGGGCAGAGACCGGTTTTTTGGAAATTTTTTGATTTTTTCTCTTACATTCCGACAAAAAATGTGCTATAATAATTACCATAATATGTAAGCGGCATGGCCGGAGGGGCCGTGCTTTTTTCCGTGTGGGAGAGAGGAGGAACCATGTTTGCACAAGGAGATCTGGTGGTCTACGGCGGGGAAGGCGTCTGTCGGGTGGAAGGCGTAGGGACTCCCGCCACAACGGGCATCGACAAAACGAAAATGTATTATACGCTCTCGCCGTTGTACCGTACCGGACAGGTGATGACGCCGGTGGATACAGGAGTTCTGATGCGCCCGGTGATGACGAAAGCGGAGGCTGCCGCCTTTTTGGAGGAGCTGCCGCAGCTGCCGCCGGAAGGCCCTGACGGCACCACCCAGCGATTCGCCAAGGAGCATTACCATGAGGTGGTCACCTCCTATGACTGCCGCCGTATGGCCGCCATGATCAAATACACCTGTCAGCGGCGGCGCTGGGCGCAGCAGCACGGCCGCAAGATCAGCCAGCTGGACGAACGGTATCTGCGCCGGGCGGAGGAACAGCTTTACGGCGAACTGGCGGTGGCGTTGGGAATCGACCGTCAGGAGGTCTGCGGGTATATCCGGCGGGCGTATCCCGCCTGGCCCGAGGGGTAAAAGCATAAAATTTTTCTGTGAAGCAAACAGATAAGAAACACGCCGATGCGGAAAGCGCACCGGCGTGTCGTTTTGTTGTATGGTTACTTAAACAGCCAGCGGCACACGAGGATCACCACACAGGCGCCGCCGAGACCGATCAGGAAAGAGCCCAGCGAGTTCCGGGCCACCAGACCGATGGCGCCGGCCAGCCAGTTGCCCACGCCGCTGCCCACAATGCCCAGAAGGATATTGCGCAGCAGGCCGCCCTTGCTGTTCATCAGCTTACCGGCCAGCCAGCCGATCAAACCACCCACGATAATAGACCAGATCATATGTATCTCTCCTTTTTACTTGGCGCGATCGGCGGCGATCAGCAGCTTCAGCGCCTCCACACCCACCGTCACGGCGGAAGTGGTGTCCTCACTCATGTCCTGATCCAGCCCCGCGGCCTCCCGCTCCTGGTTCCAGATCACATGGAAGCAGCTGCCGCAGCGGCAATGCAGCGCATTGGCCACCACGAACAGGGCGGCGCTCTCCATCTCACTGGCCTTGACGCCCAGACGTTTCCACGCCTCCCATTTGTCCAGCAGCTCATAGGACACCGGCATCCGTTCCGGACTATGCTGACCGTAGAAGGCATCCTTGCACTGCACCACGCCCACCTGCGTGCGCTTGCCCAGCGCCCTGGCCGCCTGCACCAGCGCGGTGGTCACCTCAAAATCCGCCACGGCGGGATATTCGATGGGCGCGTATTCCCGGCTGGTGTGCTCATAGCGGATGGCGCCGGTGGCAATGACCACGTCGCCGCTGCGCACGTTCAGATCAATCCCGCCGCAGGTGCCCACGCGGATAAAGGTGTCGGCCCCGATATTGTGCAGCTCCTCCATGGCGATGGAGGCGGAGGGTCCGCCGATACCGGTGGAGCAGACGGAGACCTTTTCTCCCAGCAGCGTGCCGGTATAGATGGTGTACTCCCGGTTCTGGGACACAAAATGAGCGTCGTCAAACAGGGCGGCGATCTTTTCGCAGCGGCCCGGGTCACCGGGCAGGATCACATAGCGGCCCACGTCGCCCTCCACGCAATGGATGTGAAATTGTTTTTCCAGTTTTTGCATGGTTCACCTCCAAGTGATTACAAATCGTTTTGATTGCACAAAATATTACAAAATGTATTTTGCATGAAAAGAGGTAGATTATTATACTATCACAAATCACAGAGAAATGCAATGCTGGGAGAAGTTACAGGTGGTAGTTTCGCCGGGAAACGACCATACTACACACGGCACGATGGAAGCAGTGTGCCGGAAGTTTTGATGAAAAGGAGGATGGGACATGAAGGAAAAGGTGATCGCGCTGGCGATGGCGGCGCTGCTGGCACTGGCGCTGACGGGCTGCGGCGAGGATAAAAGCAACGCCAACAACGGCAATGACGCCACCAATAATGGTACGGCCAACAACGATACGGCCAACAATGGCACCACCGACAACGGTACGGTGAACAACGGTACCGCCAATAACGGCACCAACAACGGTACTGTGGACAACAACGGGACGGTGAACAATGACGATGTGGTGGGCGGAGACGATACCGCCCGCAGCCGCAGCGGTTACGGCGGCTACTATGATAACGGCAATGATCAGGCGTTTACCAACAACCGCGGCAGCACCTTTGGCCGTACGGGCCAGGAGATCCAGAACGACGCGACCCAGTGGCCCGGCACGGTGTATGACACCATGAGCGGGCGGCAGAGCGCCAGCGGCACCGCCACCTGGCGGCAGATGCTGGAAAACGGCTTTGTGCATGACAGCGACGGCTTTTTGCTGGACGGCGAAAACGCCTGCTGGTCCTGACGAAAAAGGGCGGATGCTACTGTGGCCTCCGCCCTTTTGCCGTTCTGTCAGGGCGGTGCCGGTGCATATAGTAGCCGATGAGGTGATAGAGTATGCAGATCCATGTGGTAAAGGCGGGGGAGAGCCTGTATTCCATAGCGCGGCAGTACGGCGTCAGTCCCACGCTGCTGGGAAGATTAAACGCAGCGCCTGCCGACGGTGCGCTGGCAGTGGGCCAGACACTGGTCATTTATGAACCGGAGCGGGTCCATGTGGTGCAGCCCGGTGAGACACTGGAGCGCATCGCCCGGCAGGAGGGCGTGACGGTGCTGTCACTGTACCAGAACAACTACTTTCTGGGCGGGCAGCCCAACATACTGCCGGACGAGGAGCTGATCGTGGCGCTGAAGGGAGAAAAGCGGGGAACGCTGGGGGTCAACGGCTACGCCTATACGTTCATCCGGCAGGAGCAGCTGCGAACGGTGCTGCCCTATATGACGTATCTGACGCCCTTTACATACGGCATCACGGCGGAGGGCGCGCTGGTGATCCCCGATGACGAACCGCTGCTGGCGCTGGCGCCGGAATACCGGGTGCAGTCGTGGATGCATCTGTCCACGCTGACGGAGGAGGGCTCCTTTGACAGCCGGCTGGGCGGCGCGCTGCTGGAAAATGAGACGGCCCAGACGGCACTGATCGACGCTGTGGAAGCCAATATGCTGGCCAAGGGCTACGGCGGGCTGGACGTGGATTTCGAGTATCTGGAGGGCCGTCTGGCGGCGGCCTATGCGGCGTTTATCGAAAAACTGCGGCAGCGTCTGAATCCGCTGGGGTTTCCGGTGATCGTGGCGCTGGCGCCCAAATCCAGCGCCGGACAGCGGGGCTTGCTGTACGAAGCCCATGACTATGCTCTGCTGAGCCAGGCTGCCAACGCCGTGCTGCTGATGACCTATGAGTGGGGCTATACCGCCGGGCCGCCCATGGCGGTGTCCCCTATGCCTCAGGTACGGCAGGTGCTGGACTATGCCCTGACGGTCATGCCGCCCCAGAAGATTTTCCTGGGAGTGCCGACTTACGGATACGACTGGCCGCTGCCCTTCCGGCAGGGCGTCACCCGGGCGCCCTCGCTGTCGCCGCAGGAGGCGCTGTCGCTGGCCCGGCGGTACGGCGCAGAGATCCTGTACGACGAAACAGCCCAGTCCCCGTGGTTCCGTTACACCGCAGAAGACGGGATCGTTCACGAGGTGTGGTTCGAGGACGCCCGCTCCAGTCTGGCAAAGTTCCGCCTGGCGGCGGACAACGGCTTGCAGGGCGTGGGACTGTGGAATCTCATGCGCTCCGCCCCGCAGACATATCTGGTGCTCAACGGAGCGTTCGGTATAGAAAAGGTGATATAAGGTCCTGCGGCAACAAAAAAACAGGGACTGCCCACAGGCAGCCCCTGTTTTTAAATGAAAGGAGAGAGAATAACAAAGTGAAAACAACATTTTCTTTGGCTGATCCTACTATATCGCGTAAAGGGGTGCATGTCAACGACTATGACAAAGAATTCACAAATTGTTCACAGGACATCGCGGAATCTTGCCTTGACTGTTATCGGGAGGTGTGGTAGTATTTAGCCTGCTAATTTTTAGCATACTAAATACCAGACGGACACAAAGGAGGGAATGGCTATGACGTGCCGGGATATCCATCTGATAGGGCAGCTGGGGCCGCTGATGGGCTATTGCGACCATCAGATGCGCCGGCAGATGGCAAAGATGCTGCGGCAGTATGACGTATCCCCCATGCAGTGCCGGACGCTGACTTTTTTGCACGAAGCCGAGTGTGAGGTGAACCAGCGGATGCTGGAGAAGCACCTGATGGTGAAGCCCTCCACCGCCAGCGGGATCGTGGGGCGGCTGGCGGAGAAGGGATTGCTGCGGCGGCAGACCAGTAACCGGGACGGCCGGTGCCGCATTTTGGCACTGACTGACAGCGGACGGCAGTTCTATGAGCAATTCCGCGCCATTGCGCAGCAGGTGAATCAGCAGGCGGAACGGGGTCTCTCTCCTCAGGAGACGGAGACGCTGCTGCGGCTGCTGCTGCGGGTGGCGGATAATCTCAGCGGGACACAGGAGGATACGGAATGAAAACCTTTTACCCCTATACGAAGGGCTATCGCCAATGGATTTTACTGGGCGTGGCATGCTCCGTGGCGGAAGCGGTGCTGGAGCTGGAGCTGCCCCAGGCCATGAGCGAGATCGTGGACGTGGGTATCGCCAACGGCGACCGGGCCTATATCCTGCTGACAGGTCTGAAGATGCTGGTGCTGGCGCTGCTGGCACTGGCCAGCGGCGTGGGCGCGGCGGTGTTTGCCGCAAAGGCCGCCATGGGCTTCGGCGCACAGGTGCGTCAGGCGGAGTATGAGCAGGTGCAGCGGTTTTCCTTTGCCAATATTGAGCATTTCTCCACCGCCTCGCTGATCACCCGGCTGACCAACGACGTTTCCTCGGTGCAGATGACGCTGTTCATGGGCATGCGGATGTGCATTCGTGCCCCGGTCATGCTGATCACCGCGCTGGTGAAGGCGCTGGAGATCAGCCTTGACCTGAGCCGGGTGTTTCTGGTGGTGGTGCCGCTGCTGATCCTGGCGGTGGCCATGGTGATCCGCTATGTGGGGCCGTTCTTTACCGCTTTGCAGAGCGCCACCGATAACGTGAACCTTGTGGTGCAGGAGAACCTCAACGCCGTGCGCGTGGTGAAATCCTTCGTCCGCGAGGAAGAGGAGACCAAGAAGTTCCGCCGGCGCAACGACGCGCTGCGGGAGACCTCCGAGCGGGCCTTCGGCTTTGTGGTGATGTTCATGCCGGTGATGGTGATGCTGATGGGCGGCACCATCGTGTCCCTCATGTGGCTGGGCGGCCACGACGTGGCGGCAGGCAAACTGCTCTCCGGCGACCTGATGGCCTTCTTCACCTACGCCAGTGAGATCCTCATGTCCCTGATGATGGTGTCCATGGTGCTGATGGTGCTGACCCGCGCCATCGCCTGCGGCAAGCGTATCAAGGAGGTGCTGCAGGAGCAGCCGGAGATCACCGACGACGAGGCCGACAGAAGCCTTGCCGTGGAGAACGGCGACATCCGCTTTGACCATGTGTACTTCAAGTATCATCCCACGGCGGAGGCATGGAACCTGTCGGATATCGACCTGCATATCGAAAGCGGCATGACGGTGGGCATTCTGGGCGGCACCGGCAGCGCCAAAACCACGCTGGTCAGCATGATCCCGCGGCTGTACGAGGTCAACGAGGGCGCGGTGTATGTGGGCGGCCACAACGTAAAGGAATATACCATGGAAGCGCTGCGGGACGGCTGCGCCATGGTGCTGCAGAAGAACACCCTGTTCTCCGGCACCATTCGGGAGAACCTGCGTTGGGGCCGGGAGGACGCCACCGATCAGGAGATCGCCGAGGCGTGCCGCATGGCCTGCGCCGACGAGTTCATCGAGAAGATGCCCGACGGCTACGATACGCACATCGAGCAGGGCGGCACCAACGTGTCCGGCGGCCAGAAGCAGCGCCTGTGCATTGCCCGGGCCATTCTGCGCCGGCCCAGGGTGCTGATCATGGACGACAGCACCTCAGCGGTGGATACGGCCACCGATGCCAAAATCCGCGCCGCCCTGAAGGACGCGCTGCCCGGTACCACCAAGCTGATCATCGCCCAGCGCGTCACCTCGGTGATGGACGCGGACATGATCCTGGTGCTGGATGACGGCCGTGTGGTGGGACAGGGCACCCACGCGCAGCTGATGGAAAGCTGCGCCATCTATCGCGAGGTCTATGCGTCTCAGCAGGAAGGGGTGAGCATGGATGGCTGACAACAAAAGAACCATGCCCCGGGGCGGACACGGTCCCGGCAATCAGGCCCACGGCTTCCAGCGCCCCAAGGATATGAAGGGCACCTTCAAAAAGCTGATGGGCTATGTGGGCCGCTATAAGGCGGCGCTGGTGCTGGTGGCGGTGTGCCTGATCGCCAGCTCCGCCGGCAGTGTGGCCACCAGCTATCTGCTCAAGCCGCTGCTGAACGACTATATCCTGCCCGGCGATTTCCCCGGACTGTTCAGAATGCTGCTGCTGATGGGCGGCCTGTTCGCCCTCAGCGCCCTGTGCTCCTTTGCCTATGCCCGCATCATGGTGCATGTGGCCCAGCGGACGGTGGCGGCCATCCGGCAGGACCTGTTTGACCATCTGCAGCAGCTGCCCATCAGCTACTATGACCAAAACCAGTCCGGCGATCTCATGAGCCGGTTTACCAACGATATCGACACCGTATCGGAGATGCTCAACAGCAGCTTCGCCAGCATCATCTCCAATGTGCTGACCTTTGTGGGCACGGTGCTGATGATGATTATCCTCAATCCCCTCCTGACGCTGATCACCTTTGCCTTTCTTGCCCTGATGGGCGGGGTGGTGAAGGTGGTCGGCGGCCGCAGCCGTGTCAACTTCCAGCGGCAGCAAAAGGCGCTGGGTGCGGTAAACGGTTATATCGAGGAGATGATCGAGGGTCAGAAGGTCATCAAGGTTTTCAATCATGAAAAGATGGCTGTCAGCCGGTTTACCGCTCTCAACGACGAGTATCGTCAGGCGGCCACGGCGGCTCAGGCCTACGCCGGTATGATGATGCCCGCCATGGGCAATCTCAGCAAGATCAACTACGCTGTCACCTGCTGCGTGGGCGGATTGCTGGCCCTGGCCGGTATGTTTGACATCGGCTCGCTGGGCGCCTATCTGCTGTACGTCAAGCAGGTCAGCCAGCCGGTGGGGCAGATCAGCCAGCAGGTGAATACGCTGCTGGCGGCGGCGGCCGGCGCGGAGCGCATTTTCGCCGTCATGGACGCCCGGCCGGAGACAGACGAGGGCAAAACCGTCATCGTCCGTGTGGAAAAGGACGGTGACGTCCTGACGGAGACCGCCCGGCGTACCGGCCGGTGGGCATGGAAGAAGCCCGACGGTACGCTGGTAGAGCTGCGGGGCGACGTGCGGTTTGACCACGTGACCTTCTCCTACGACGGGGAAAAAACGGTGCTGCATGATGTGTCACTGTTCGCCAAGCCCGGCCAGAAGATTGCCTTCGTGGGCTCTACCGGCGCCGGCAAGACCACCATTACCAACCTGATCAACCGGTTTTACGATGTGCAGGAGGGCACCATCACCTACGACGGTATCGACGTAAAGGAGATCAGCAAGGAGTCCCTGCGCCGCTCACTGGGTATGGTGCTGCAGGATACCCATCTGTTTACCGGCACCATTGCCGACAACATCCGCTACGGCAAGCCGGACGCCACCGACGAGGAGATCCGTGCCGCCGCCAGGCTGGCCAACGCGGACACCTTCATCCGGCACCTGCCCCAGGGATACGATACCGTTATCACCGGCGACGGCGCGGGGCTGAGTCAGGGCGAGCGCCAGCTATTGGCCATTGCCCGTGCCGCCGTGTCCGATCCCCCGGTGCTGATCCTGGACGAGGCTACCTCCTCCATCGACACCCGCACCGAAGCCCTGATCGAAAGGGGCATGGACTCCCTGATGGAGGGCCGGACGGTGTTCGTCATTGCCCACCGCCTGTCCACCGTCCGCAACGCCCAGGCGATCCTGGTGCTGGAGAACGGACAGATCATCGAGCGGGGCGACCACGCCCAGCTGCTGCAGGAAAAGGGCCGGTACTATCAGCTGTATACCGGCCAGGCAAAATTGAGTTAAAGGAGGAGCCACCATGACCGAAAAGGAGCTTTGCCAAAAGGCCATCGCCATGCTGGATATGGCGTATATCCCCTATTCCCACTTTCCGGTGGGCGCGGCGCTGGAGTGCGCCGACGGTACGGTATACACCGGCTGCAACATTGAAAACGCCGCCTACGGCGCCACCATCTGTGCCGAGCGCACCGCCATCGTCAAGGCGGTCAGCGAGGGACACCGGGATTTCGTCCGCATCGCCATTGCCGGCCGCAGCGACGATTACTGCGTGCCTTGCGGCACCTGCCGTCAGGTGATGATGGAGTTTGCGCCGGAGATGGAGGTCATCTGCGTCAACAAGGCAGGCCAGGCGAAGAAATTTGCCCTGAAAGAGCTGTTGCCTTATGGTTTTGACCAAAGCTGGTTATAATTTCCGGGAACAAAATGCCGTGCCGCTGCGTCAAAAGGACAGTCGCGCGTTTCGGCGCGGCATGTACCCAAACACAGGAGGAAAAGATTCATGAAAAAAGTATTCTGTCTGGCTCTGGCCGTGGTGCTGGCCCTGTCTCTGGCCGCCTGCGGCGCCAACAACAACGGCGATCAGCAGCAAAGCGGCGGCGACCAGGCCCCGGAGATCACCAGTGCGCTGGAGCTGCTGGAGACCGTGTGGAACGACTACGGTGACGACGAGAAGTTCCCCGTCATCGGCGGCGATTTTTCCGAGGAAAACAATGTGGAAAACGGCCCCGGCAACTATGACCTGACGGACCGTGAGGCTCTTGACGCCGTGCTGGGTCTGCCTCAGACGGCGCAGGTGGATCAGGCCGCGTCCCTCATCCACATGATGAACGCCAATACCTTCACCGCTGCGGCATACCACGCCACGGAGGATGCCGAAGCGCTGGCCACGGCGCTGCGGGACAATATCCAGCAGCGCCAGTGGATGTGCGGCTTCCCCGATAAGGTGGTGGTGGCCGTCAAGGGCGAGTATGTGGTGTCCGTCTTTGGCAAGAACGAGCCTGTGGACGCTTTCGCCAGCCGCTTAAGCGGCATTTACGGCGCGCAGCTGGTCTACGACGAAGCCATCCAGTGAAGCAGGTAAGGCGGGCAGCCTTCGTGCTGCTGAGCTGCGCGGCGCTGCTGGGCGCTGCGCGGCTGATCCCCGAAAAAGAAGCGCCGCCGGGGGCGGCGCTTCCTGCGGTGTACGTCTATGACGGCTATGCCATTGGCACCGAAGCGGCTTACGATGAGAGCGCGCTGCAATACGCCGCCCGGAAGTTCCAGCATCTGTATGACCGCTATCTGACAGATAATCAGGGCCATATCTATCTGTCCGTTATCCCGGATAAGGGCAGCTTTTCCCAGCCGCCGGAGGGCTATGTCCCCGCCTCCGCCACGGAAACGGCGCAGGCGCTGCTGGATGCGCTGGATTTCGCCCGGTATGTGGATATCGCGCCGCTGTTGTCGCTGGAGGACTACTACCGCACCGACCCTCATTGGCGGCAGGAGCGGCTGCTCCCCACAGCACAGGCACTGGCGGAGGCCATGGGCGTGCCGCCGACGGGAGAATACCGCCAGCAGACGCTGCCGGCGCCTTTCCGGGGCGCCTATTGGGATAAGGCGGAAGAACCGCTGACAGAGGACACGCTGTGCTACCTCACCAATGACGTGCTGGACGCCTGTACCGTGTGGGACTATGAGAGCGGTAGCCAGCGGGGTCTGTACGACCTTGACGCGGCGCAGGCGGGAACGGCCTACGATCTGTTCCTCTCCGGCAGCCGCCCTCTGCTGCGCATTGAAAGCCCCCTGTCCGCCACGGAGCGGGAGCTGATCGTGTTTCGGGACTCCTTCGGCAGCAGCCTGATCCCGCTGCTGGCGGAGAGCTATCGCACCGTCATTGCGGTGGATATCCGATATCTGGCCAGTGATCTGCTGGAGCGGTTCGTCACCTTCCACGGCAGCGAGGACGTGCTGTTTTTGTACAGCACCATGGTGCTGCACAACAGCAAGACGATGAAATAAACCGGAAAATGAGCAAAAAAGAAGCGGCGGATGCCGCTTCTTTTTTTGCTCATTTTTTCCCCAGCTGATAAAACGCCACGGCGCTGGCGGCCGCCACGTTCAGGGAATCTACCCCGTGGGCCATGGGGATGCGCACCGTGTAGTCGCAGTGGGCGATGGTGCCGTCCGCAAGGCCGTCCCCCTCGGTGCCCAGCACGATGGCCAGCTTTTCCTCCGCCAGCAGCCGGGGATCGTCAATGGACAGGGAATCGTCCCGCAGGGCCATGGCGGCGGTTTTGAAGCCCAGACGCCGCAGCAGCGCCATGCCGCCCTCCGGCCACGGCGCGTCCTCCGGGAAGTACGTCCACGGGATCTGGAATACGGTGCCCATGCTGACCCGTACTGCCCGGCGGTACAACGGATCGCTGCCGGCGCTGCTGAGCAGCACCGCGTCCATGTTCAGCGCCGCGGCACTGCGGAAGATGGCCCCGATGTTGGTGGGATTCATCACGTTTTCCAGCACCGCCACACGCCGCGCGCCGGCGCAGACCTCCTCCACCGAAGGCAGCCCGGGACGGCGCATGGCGCACAGCATTCCCCGTGTCAATTTGAAGCCCGTCAGATGCTCCAGCACCTCCAGCGGCGCGGCATAGACCGGAATATCGGGCGGACACCGCTCCAGCAGTCCCTGCGCCTTCCCCTCCACATGCTTGCGCTCCATCAGGAAGGACACCGGCACACACCCGGCGTCCAGCGCCCGGCCGATCACCAGCGGACTTTCCGCGATAAACAGGGCGTTGTCCGGATCGGCCCGGTTCACCAGTTGGTTTTCCGTCAGCCGGGCGTATACGTCCAGCTCCGGCGCGTTATAATCGGTGATCTCCCGCAGGTTCATGGCGTTCTCTTCCTCTCAGCGGCGCATGAAACGCCGGACTTATTTCTCGTGAACGATCAGCTCCGTCACATCGGGACGGGAATAGTGGCCGCAGGGGTCAAACTCCATACGGGCCCGGGCCGCCTCATCGGGATCGATGTCGGCGTAAATGATGGTCTCGCAGTCCCACACCGGCTCGGTGACATAGTGGCCGTAGGGATCGATGATGGCGCTGCCGCCATTGCAGGGGGCCTCGGGCAGCCGGGCGATCTCGTCGCCGGCAGGACCGTGATACCCGGTGGGATACATGTCCCGGGTGAAGTACTGGTTCACATGGAACACGAAACACTTGCCCTCGATGGCAATATGCCTGATGGTGTCGTGCCACTCGGGGTTGTTATTGGTGTTGGGGCACAGGTACAGGCTGACCCCCTTCTGATACAGCGCCACGCGGGCCAGGGGCATATAGTTCTCCCAGCAAATCAGGGCGCCCATGGTGCCCCAGGGGGATTCCACCACCGGGAAGTAGTCCCTGTCCGCGTCGCCCCAGACGATGCGCTCTGCGCCGGTGGGCTTGAGCTTGCGGTGGTTGCACAGCAGCCGTCCGTCCGGGCCGAAGATCATGTTGGAGCAGTACAGGGTGCCGTTATGCAGTCCCCGTTCCGTATAGCCCACGGAGACATAGGCGCCCGCCTCCCTGGCCGCCGCGCCGATCCGGTCGGTGTCGGCGCTGGGGCACAGCACCGCGTTGTCATAGTAGATCTTCCAGTCATCCCGGCATGCCTCGGTGCGGCTGCCCACGGTGAAGCCGTAGGTCAGGCCGTAGGGGTAGCAGGGGATCAGCGATTCAGGAAACACGATCAGCTCCGCGCCGTGAGCGCCCGCCTTCCGGATCTGGGCGCATACCTTGTCAATGGTGGCGTCCTTGTTGAACATCACCGGGGTGGCCTGTACCAGCGCCACGCGCAGCTTCTTCTGCAGGTCTTTCATAGTGGGCAGCCCTCCTTTTTGTGTACCGATATCGTACCAGAAACGTCGCGGTTTGTAAATCTTCTTTTCCAAAGTCCCGTCAGCCGCCGGATATTTTCTGTAAATTTTTCCGATTTTTTCCATAGCTATTTGTAATATTTTATATAAGCAAAGGATAGGGACACTATAAAAAGAATCTATTTTTGTTCAAGATACACAAAATTATTCTGAGCAAGGAATTGGAATATCCACAAAACAGACATTGACTTTCGCGCTTTGAAGCAATAAAATTAACGCCAACAAGAAAAGTCGGTCGTGATACCGGCGGAAAGGAGACTCTTATGGTACGTCGCATGATGGGCAATACTGCGGTGCAGAACCGTAATGGAGTCTCTTATTATGCCGGTGCAGCCTACGCTTACGTGGGCTTTTATTGGTACGCCTATTTTTGCAATCGATACCGAAAGACCGGCTGAGTTGACCTGCCCCCTTGGGCACCTTGTATGAGCGTCAAGCGGCTTCGTCTTTCGGACGAAGCCGCTTTTCATTTTACTGTTTTACATTTTTGAGAAGGAGAAAAATTATGAGTGCAATTCTTGCCGCGGCTGTCATCTTTGTGGTGTTCGCCGCCGGAGACATGATCTCCGCCAAAACCAAAGCCATCGTTTCCATGCTGCTGGTCGCCTCCGTTGTCTTCCTGGTGGGCTTCTGGACCGGCATTTTCCCCACCACCATGTTCGCCGACTCCACACTGCTGAGTGTGGCCGGCGTGCTGGTGAGCGTACTGCTGGTGCACCTTGGCACCATCATCAAGCTCCGTGACTTCGGCGCTCAGTGGCGTACCGTCATTGTAGCCGCCGTAGCCTGTGTGGCCATCTCCATCGGCGTATACTTTGTCGGCTCTCTGATCATTGAGCGGGGTTACGCCCTGACCGGCGCGCCCATCCTGTCCGGCGGCGTGGTGGCCACGCTGCTGATGACCGGTATGGCTGAGAATGCGGGCCGTTCCGATCTGGCGGTATTCGCCACGCTGGTGATGTGCGCCCAGGGCTTCGTGGGCTACCCGGTGGCATCCCTGTGCCTGAAAAGTGAGGCCAAACGCCTGAAGAGGGACATCGACGCAGGTTCCGTCTCTCTGGCGCCGGCCGATGCGGCTGCTGAGACGACCGCCCGGAAAAAGCTGATTCCGCCCCTGCCCGCCAAATACAATACTGCCAATGCGGTCATTGCCAAGCTGATGCTGGTGGCCCTGTTGGCCACCTTCGTCTCCGGCCTGTTCGGCGACAAGATCAACAAGCTGGTATGGTGCCTGGTGTTCGGCGTGCTGGCCAAGGAGCTGGGCTTCCTGGATGAGGACGCGCTGGGCAAGGCCAATGCCACCGGTATCGTGATGCCCATTATCACCCTGTCCATCTTCACCAACCTGGCCTCCGCCACCCCCGAGATGGTGGGCGGCATGGTGGTGCCCCTGCTGGTCGTGGTGGCCATCGGTACCGTGTGCTTCGCTGTGATCTCCATTCTTGTGGGTAAGATCTTCCATTACAGCTGGCAGATGTCCATGGCCATCGGAAGCTCCTGCCTGTTCGGTTTCCCCGGCACGGTCATTATCTCCAACGAGGTGTCCGAGAGCACCGGCACCACGCCGGAAGAGAAGGCCTACATCAGCGCCCAAATCATGCCCAAGATGCTCATTGCTGGTATGGTCACCGTGTCCATCGCCTCTGTGCTGATCGCCGGCGTCATGTGCGACTGGCTGTGAGCCGCCGCTCTTTGAAAGGAGTTTTACACCATGTCTGAGATCAAAACCTATGTGGTGAGTATCTTTGACGAATTGGTTGCCATTCGCCGCGATATCCACGCCCATCCCGAGACCGGTTCGCAGGAGGTGCGCACCAGCGCCCTGATCCGCGCCGAACTGGAGAAGATGGGGATGGACGAGATCCAGTCTCCGCTGCCCACCGCCGTTGTGGGTCTGCTCCATGGCAAAAAAGGCCCCGGCAAATGCGTGGGGCTGCGGGCCGATATCGATGCCCTTCCCGTCCATGAGGACACGGGCCTGCCCTTTGCCAGCCAGAACGAAGGCGTGATGCACGCCTGCGGCCATGACCTGCACACCACCATGCTGCTGGGCATTGCCAGAACGCTGTGTCACATGCGGGATCAGTTCGCCGGAACGGTGAAGTTCATCTTCGAACCCAGCGAGGATCTGATGCCCGGCGGCGCACGGAAGCTGGTGGCTGCCGGCGTCATGGAAAATCCCCATGTGGATGCCATTTTCGGAATGCATGTCTGCCCCTCTGAGAACGACACCGTGGGCACGCTGAACCTGTACAAGGGCTACTTTACCAGCGCGGTGGATCTGATCCACATGACCGTCAACGGCAAGAGCGGCCACGGATCGGCCCCCCACACCGCTGACGATGCCATTGTCTGCGCCGGCTACCTGATCACGGCGCTGCAGACCATCGTCTCCCGCCGCATTGACCCCATGGATACCGCCGTGGTCACCATCGGCACTATGGAGGGCGGCGAGGCCGTCAATATCGTGGCCGGTCAGGCCAAGATGGTGGCCGTGTCCCGCTACTTCACCGACACCGCCCGCAATACGGTGCTGGAGCAGGCCAAGCGGGTCTGCGAAGGTATCGGCCACGCTTTCGGCTGCCGGATCGATGTGGACGTGGAGGAAGGCTACGCCGCCACCTATAATGACGGCATACTCATCGATCTGGTGGATGCGTCTGCCACCGCCGAGCTGGGTGCGGAGAAGGTGCGCCATATCACGCAGCCCTTCTCCGGCAGTGAGGACTTCAGCTTCTTCAGCAAGCTGACCGGTACGCCCGGCGCCTTTATGATGATCGACGCGGGCCACGGCGATAACTGCGTATCTCTGCACAATGGGAAGATCGTGTTTGACGAAAGCGTTATGATTTCCGGCGTGTCGGTCATGAGCCGTGTCGCTTTGGAATATCTGAAGAAGTAATTTCTCTCCGGCTTCTTCCCAAACAGCAAAGGGAAGGGTACGTTTTGCGTACCCTTCCGCTTGCCGTACGCTTTGCGGCCGGTGGCCGCCGGCACCATCATAGGAGGATATCATATGGCATTTAAAGCAATATATGGGGATCTTCCCGATACGGATGTAAAAGCCGATTATCGGGAGGCAGTCAAATTCGGGACATTCAGAATCGGCAAGGAGGCGCTGTATCTCCCGGCCTTTCCCACAGGCGCGGAATATCTCCCGTTGGCGGCTCTGGACAGCGCCTGGATCCAGAAAAGCACCATATCACCCAAGGGGTGCTGCGGCGGCCAGTTCCCGGTGTTTGTACTGCGTGTGCGATACGGAAATGAGCTTTATCAGAATCTGACGCTTGATAAAGAGCAGGACGCAAACCGCGCCTTGGCCCTGATCAAAGAGCGGCGCCCCGAGCTCCCCGGCGCGCCGGAAGGTAAAAATATCGGCAGCAGTATCCTGTAAACCAGCCACTCCCCGTCCCTTTTTTATCAAAGGGACAGGGAGTGGCTTTTACAAATCCTTTTGCGGCTGTCCTGCCGCCATGGCACAGAAGCTCTGGCGTATTATTATCCTCCTCCGGGACGGTGGCCCTTCCTGCCCGGCAGTGCCTTTCCGGTGATTTTCACCATGACAGCCATCATCAAAAGCTTTCTGGAGGGATGTGCGGTTTCCGCCGCGGTAGGCTGCCTGTCAGCACTCCGGCTTGCGGGGAATGACGATGGCCGCAATGATGTAGGCCAGGATACCGCTGCCGCCCAGGGCGCAGAATACCACCCAACCCAGCCGGATCAGCGTGGGGTCAATGCCGAAATACTCGGCGATGCCGGCGCAGACGCCGTCGATCATCTTGTTGTCGTTGGATTTATACAGTCTCTTGTTCATGTTCAAAGTCCTCCTCATGTTCTTTTTTATTTTCCGCGATCCGGAACTGACGGGCGGCAAAAAACAGGCAGGACGCTGCCGCCCAGAAGATCCCTCCGATCGCCAGTTTGCTGCACAATGCCATCAGAATACCGGATACGGTCATCAACCCGCCGGCCAGGGTCATCATTCGGGAAGTAAAATGAATGTCTTTTTTCATGCTGTCTGCTCCTTATCGATCATCGCACAGGCGGTGTCTGCATCTTGACAAACATGACAGCCTGTTCCTTATGCGCCGGTTTTCCCGGTTTCCTCCAGGAAATCCCGCCGGTACTGGGACGGCGTGATGCCCTCCGCCTTTTTGAACACCTTGGTGAACACCCGGTAGTCCCCGTAGCCCGACTGCTCCGCTACCTCGGCGATGGAAAGGGAAGTGGCCAGCAGCAGCTTTTTTGCCGTCTCCATGCGGATGTTGGTCAGATAGGCCAGAAAGCCCACGCCGATCTCGTTCTTGAAAAGCTGGCTGATGTACTGGGGACTCAGATGGAACACCTCCGCCAGAACGGTCAGGCTCATGTCCTCCGCCAGATGCTGCTGCAGGTAGCGGGTAATGCCGGTTATGGCCCGCTCCTCCTGCTGCGCCTGTTCCGCCTCCACCGATACCCGCCGCTCAAACAGGGAGATCTTCAGGTTGTCGATGCAGGTGCCAAACTCCTCGTAGTTCACCGGCTTGAGAATATAGTCCGTGATCTGCAGCCGCAGCGCCTCACGGCAGTAGGAAAAATCGTCGTAGCCGGACACGATCACAAAAGCGGTATCCGGGTGTTTCATGCGGCTGAGCTGGATGACCTTCAGCCCGTTCATAATGGGGATATTGATGTCCATGATCACGATATCCGGGCGCAGGGCGTCGATCTGGGCCAGCGCCTCCATTCCGTCGGCAGCCTCGCCCACCACTTCACAGTCGTGGGCCTGCCAGTCAAAGAGCCGCTTGAAGCCCTCCCGAATCATGATCTCATCGTCCACCAGCACCACGCGCAGCTTCTTCATGTCACATTCCCCCCGTTCATCGGCAGAAGCAGATGCGCCGTTACGCCGCCCGTTGGATTCTCTGTGTAGGATAGGCCATACTCCCGTCCGCACAGCAGCTTGATCCGCTTCTGCACATTCAGAATGCCGATACTATTGCCCTCCAGCTTGGCCGGCTGTTTGGCGTAAGTGAGAAGCATCTGGTCGATGGCAGATTTCTTACCCTCCGCAAAACCGCTGCCGGTGTCGCAGACGAGGATCTCCATCCGGTGATCCGCCGTTTTTCGTGCCGAGATGCGCACCACGCCCCGATAGCCCTTGTTTTTCAAGCCGTGGAGCAGACTGTTCTCCACAATGGGCTGTAAAATGAAGTTGGGCACCTGTATGCCGCCCAGATCGGGGTCAATATCGTATTCGCACTGCAGCTCGGGGTAACGGTAGCACATCAGCTCCATGTAGGCCTCCAACAGCTCCAGCTCGTCATCCAGCGCCACCATCTGACGGTCCGCCTTGACACTGAGCCGGAAGAAATCCACCAGACGCATGAGAAGGTCCGCCACCTTTTTGTCTCCGTCCAGCTGAGCCTGGATGCGGATGGTGTCCAGCGTGTTATACAGGAAATGGGGGTTGACCTGACTTTTCAGGTACAGCATGGACATCTTCTGCTCCGTCAGCTCCGCCCGGAGGATATCGGGATTTTCCAGCGTCAGATAGAAGGACAGCGTCATCAGCGTAATGCCCATACCGCTGATGAGCCAGGTGTGGTTCAACCACTGCACGGTGCAGACTGTGACTTCAATGAGCAGCGCCGCGCCGATGGCAAGCTTCTTTTTCTGATCGATCCGCCTTCGGTTCGCGACCAGAAGCCCGGCGCACAGCAGCAGATAGAAGGCGACACCTCCATGGGGCACCAGCATATACGGCCCGGAGGAATAGTTTCCCTCCGCCGTCACCATGTAGGAGATCGGCAGCAGGAAATTGCCCAGCTCCGCCACAGCCAGAAAGATTCTGGCAGGCCAGTCCAGCCGCCGGGGCTTCCCGGTCTCCTCCTCCACCAGAATGGCGATATACTGATAAAACAGATAGATCACCAGCACCATGCTGCCCAGAAACAGCCTGTGAACAGCATCGTTCAAAGACCTCGGCACAGTCTCCAGATGATGCACGGTGTAAACCGTGACGCCGTCCAGCACCAGATGGATCAGCACAACGACCAGTAAGACGGAAAAGGTCCGGTGCAGCGGCGTGCTCTTTCGCCCGGCGGAAAAATATACACAGGCAACAAAGGCCAGAATCAGGAACAAGGCGATCTCCATTCGCAGCATGCTGTCGTCCCCCCTTACTGGCGTCTATTATACCGGATTTTTCCCCAATGGGATAGTTTCAGTTTTCATCAGAATGTGTCAATTTTGCATATGCGCCTGCCAAAGACGGCCGGGACCCGGTGGTAAACGCGTATTCCACTTCACCTGCCGTCAATGGACGGCAGGCCGGCATCCGGAGGAAAGTAAATGATTTTTTCTTTGCAGAGACGGCTCAAATATCCGCAATAAAGTCTGTGATCAGCGCATTCACCCTGTCGGGACAGTCCGTATTTGCATTATGTCCCGCCCCTTTGATCCATTCCAGACGAATGCCTGTCCGTTGGCTCCACGCCTTGTTATACCGGATGCAGGAGCCGGCATGATCCTTTTCCCCGCAGATCAGGAGGGCAGGGCACGTCAGACGGTAGGGAAGCTCCGCCTCCACGGCTTCTGCCAGCATGCGAAAGCCATGCCCGGAAAGCTTCGCGTAGCGGGCCTGATCCCCGTCATAGGTCATCATCATGTCCCGCATCAGATTCCTGCCGTATTCCGACTCCGCCACGCCCCGGGTGCCGGATTTCAGCAGCGATTTCCACGGATAGTGGCGGTAGACCGGCTCCATCCTTTTCAGCAGCCAGATCTCGATGCCTGTCATATACTCCCGCTGCAAAGGCGCGGAGTCGATGGAGATAAAGCCCTTCAGCTTCTGGGGGAACTGCTGGGCATAGGCCTGCCCCACATAGCCGCCCATAGACTGCCCGATGATTACCGGATACCGGATCCCCTCGGAATCCAGAATTTCATCCAACCATGTTGCCTTATCTGCCAGGGTGAAGTCCAGCTGAAAGGGCCAGGAAGAGGCATGCCCCGGAGCGTCCCATACCAGGATATTCTCTTTCTCCTGAAAAAAGGCCACCTGCTTGTCAAACAGCCGGTGATCCGCCGTCAGGCCCGGAAGGAAAACCAGCGTCCTGCGCTCCCTGTCGATGTTCTCTGAGACCCAATAATGAATGATTCCGTGGGTCGTGGAATAGATTTTTTCATTTATTTTGGTATATTTCATAATACGATGCCTCCCCGGTAAGAAATCGGTGTGCGGATGAAGAGCGGAAAACGGTCATGGAGACAGGTATAGCAGCCAAGGCGGGGCTTGTGGAAATCCCAGGGCAGGCAAGACCGAGGCCCGGCAAGGTAACGGCGGTTTGCCGCTTTCCGGCAATGCTCTTGTGATACGATTTTACATGTACTGTATGTATTGTAAAGGGTTTTTGCGATCCGGGATAGGCAATTTTTTCAGGCGTATGTGTCAGATTTATAGATAGAAGCGCAAAGAAAACTCCCGAACGGAAAACCGTCCGGGAGTTGACTGTATTTTGAAAGGGGAATCCGCAATCAGCGCTTGCTGAACTGTCGGGGCGTTAGGAAAATGTGCCGGCGGCACATTTTTAGCCACCGACCGCAGTGGCTATGCCACGAGGACACCTCAGGAAGCAAGCGCAAAGAAAACTCCCGAACGGAAAACCGTCCGGGAGTTGACTGTATTTTGAAAGGGGAATCCGCAATCAGCGCTTGCTGAACTGAGGTGCGCGACGGGCTGCCTTGAGACCGTACTTCTTGCGCTCCTTCATACGAGGATCGCGGGTCAGGAAACCGGCCTTCTTCAGGATGGCGCGGTACTCGGGGTTCACCAGCAGCAGGGCGCGGCTGATGCCGTGACGCAGAGCGCCGGCCTGACCGGACACACCGCCGCCCTCGACGGTAGCCACGATGTCCACCTTGCCCAGGGTATCGGTGGCGGCCAGGGGCTGACGGACGACCATCTTCAGGGTCTCCAGACCGAAATACTCGTCGATATCACGGCCGTTGATGGTGATATTGCCGGAACCGTTCTCAAACAGATGCACGCGGGCAACGGAGGACTTGCGGCGGCCGGTGCCGTACTTGTAGGGATTCTTGGACTGATACATTCTTCGTTTCCTCCTTCAATTACTTGACCAGCTCGGGCTTCTGTGCCTGATGCTCGTGGGTGTCGCCGGCGTAAACATGCAGGCGCTTCAGGGAGTCCTTGGTAACGGTGTTGCGGGGCATCATGCCGCGGACGGCCACGCGCATGGCCAGCTCAGGCTTGTCCTGCATCAGGATGCGGTACTTGGTCTCCTTCAGGCCGCCGATCCAGCCGGAGTGGGTGCGATAGTACTTCTGCTCCAGCTTGTTGCCGGTCAGAACTGCCTTGCCGGCGTTGATGACGATAACGTTATCGCCGCAGTCGGCATGGGGGGTATAGGTGACTTTGCCCTTGCCGCGCAGCAGGTCGGCCACGACGACGGCGGTCTTGCCCAGGGGCTTGCCGGCGGCGTCAACGACGTACCACTTGCGCTCGATGTTGGCCTTATTTGCCATAAAAGTGGACATGGTGTTTTCCTCCAAATTTATTATAATGTATTTTGCTTTACTTTTTTGTGTTCCCTTGCTAAAATCGAAAGGAAACGCGCTAAACGCGCAAGGATATTTATAGCATAACCCCGCCGGATTGTCAACCTCGTTTTGATTTACAACAAAAACTTCTTGTGTTTTCTCTTGATTTCTCCTGATATCTCTCGTTTTCTTGAATTGCAATTTTCTTTTTTCGGAGGCGAACCGTATGCAGCGTATTTTAGGGCTTGTCCGCCGGTGTGTGGAGGACTATCATATGATCGAGCCGGGAGACCGTGTGGCGGTGGGCGTCAGCGGCGGAAAGGACAGTCTGCTGACGCTGGCGGCGCTGGCGCGGCTGCGGGAGTTCTATCCCGTTCCCTTCACGGTGGAGGCCATCACTCTGGAGATGGGGATGCCCGGCATGGACTTCGGCGGCGTGGCAGAGCTGTGCCAGGCGCTGGAGGCGCCCTATACCCGGATCCAGGTGCCGGTGTATCAGATCCTCTTTGAGGAGCGCCGGGAAAAGAACCCCTGTTCGCTGTGTGCCAAGCTGCGGCGGGGCAGCCTGAACACCGCTCTGACGGAGCGGGGCATCCACAAGATCGCCCTGGGCCATCACTATGACGATGCGGTGGAGACGCTGCTGATGAACCTGCTGTTTGAGGGCCGCATCGGTTGCTTCCAGCCGGTAACGTATCTGGACCGCACCGGCGTGACCCAGATCCGGCCGCTGCTGTACTGCCATGAGGACGATATCCGTCGTGTGGCATTGCGGGAAGGCTTGCCCATTGTCCACAACCCCTGTCCCATGGACGGTCACAGCCGCCGTCAGGAGGTAAAGGAGCTGATCGCCTCGCTGGAGCAGCGGTATCCCGACCTGAAGCAGAAGCTGTTCGGCAGCCTGCAGCGCTACCCCCTGTACGGCTGGGATCTGACAAAAGAAGAACGGTAGCAGACGCTACCGTTTTGAAAAATCAGCAAAAACCCTCCGGCGGCAGCAAAGCCGTTTCGCCGGTTCTTCTATGTACCCAGTATCCACTGGATCAACAGCAGCAGGCAGAACCCCGGCACGCCCAGTATGGCGATCACCAGCGCGTTGAAGAGATTCAGCCCGAGACTCAGGCCCGTGTAGGCGGTGGTGAGGTCCAGCGCCCACAGCGCGCCGAACCCCAGAGCCGTATTGATCACCAGCCGCAGCACCAGCTTCAGCGGCGTTTTGAACAGCCGCCAGATGGCCACCAGCAAAAACAGCAGCACCAGCCCTAACGATATTTTTTCTATGACCGACATGCGGTCCCTCCCTTCATGGACGATGCCGCGACGCAGGGATCCTGTGCCGTCTGTGCCGGCACGGCGGCCGGGCGCTGCCGGTTGGCCGGCATTCCGGCGCGCTCCTTGATGCAGCGCAGCAGGTAGTCGTATTTCGCCTTCAGGGCGTTGATCTCGAAAATACTGGCCTCCACCAGCTCCGGCTCGCAGGCGTAGTTGAACCGGTCATAGGCCTCTTTCAGCTGCCGGTTGATCTGATCCAGCTCCTGCCGCAGCTCCTTGTCCGTGGGCCACAGGGTATCCTTCTGCTTTTTTGCCATGATACGTCCTCCTCGTTTTCGTAACCGATGGCGCAATCCGACTGTTTTTTCGGATTACGGTATCGGTCACTTGAGGCGGGGACACTGCGTTTCCCCTGCCTTAAAGTGTACGAGTAGTTTGGACAAATATGCCGCCATTTAACCCTGAGAAAGAAAAATTCTGAGAGGAGACGGTCCCATGACACATGAGGAGTATATGAGCGAAGCCCTGGCGCTGGCCCGGGAGGCCGCCGCCCACGGGGAAGTACCGGTGGGCTGCGTCATCGTCAGAGACGGCGCGGTGATCGGCCGGGGCCGCAACCGCCGGGAGGAAAAACAGGCCGTCAGCTCCCACGCGGAGATGGAGGCGATGGCCCAGGCCAACGCCGCTCTCGGCACCTGGCGGCTGGAGGACTGCGACCTGTATGTGACGCTGGAGCCGTGTCCCATGTGTGCCGGCGCCATTCTCAACGCACGGGTGCGCCGGGTATTCTACGGCGCCCGGGACCGGGCGATGGGGGCCTGCGGCGGCGTGCTGAACCTGTTCATGGAGGAGTTCCCCCATCACCCCCAACTGGTGGGCGGTATTCTGGCGGAGGAATGTCAGGCGGTGCTGTCGGACTTTTTCCGGGCGCTGCGGAAGGGATAGGGGAAACAGAATGCCGGAGGGCGGCTCTCATGGAGAACTGTCCTCCGGCATGTCTTATCTCAAAAAACCATAGAGCCGAAGGCGAAACGCCTTCGGCTCATTATGGCAGGAAGATTGATGAAAAAAGTTTTTGTCTCTTGCAAGTATTAAGATACCCAACGGTTGTTAAAAATCATCGTAAGGAATTATTACATTTTTATTAAATTCTTTCGGGAAGATTGTTACAACTGACCTTTCCCCTGTTTTCGCCGGGCATAGCCTCTACACTGTAGGGTGGAAAGGAAGTGTGACCATGAGACAAATCATTGCCGCCGGGTTGCTGCTGCTGTTGCTGCTGTTTCTCCCGCCGTGGCTGCGGGCGGAGGAACCGTCACCGGAAAGGAGTGTCACGCCACAGTCTCTGCAAACGGAGCAGGCCGCACAGGAGAGCGGCGCAGGCTCCGATGCCGCCCATACGCTGCGGCTGTGGGACGGCAGCACGGTGCGGACGCTGACGGCGGCGGAGTACCTGCCCGGCGTCGTGCGGGGCGAAATGCCCGCCGTCTTTGAACCGGAGGCCCTGAAAGCGCAGGCGGCGGCGGAACGCACGTATCTCTACTACCGCATGAGCGCCGCGCCCAAGGCGAACCACCCCAATGCGGACGTGTGCACCGATCCCGGCTGCTGCACGTCGTGGCTGTCGGAGGAGGACGCCAGGGCCAAATGGGGCGAAAACTTCCAGCAGTATGAGGCCAAGGTGCAGCAGGCGGTGGCGGATACCGACGGACAGGTGGTGCTGTACGACAGCGCGCCCATCATGGCGGTGTTTCACTCCTCCTCCGCCGGCGCCACCGCAGGCAGCGGCGAAGTGTGGACGGCGGAGCTGCCCTACCTGGTCAGCGTCAAAAGTCCGGAGGATTCTGACAGCGTGCCCAACTATTACAGCGTCAATACCTTCACCGCTGAGGAGTTCCGCGCCGTCTTTCAGAAGGCCCACCCGGAGGCCAAGCTGTCCGGCGATACCTCGGGATGGATCAGGGATGTGGCCTTGACGGACGCCGGACGGGTCTCCTCCGCGGTGGTGGGCGGCGTCACCGTCACCGGCAAAGAGCTGCGGAGCCTGTACGGCCTGCGCAGTACCGCCTTCACGGTGGAAGCGGACGGGAAAAGCGTTGCCTTCCATGTCACCGGCTACGGCCACGGTGTCGGCATGAGCCAGTACGGCGCCAACGCGCTGGCCAAGGAGGGAAAAACATGGCAGGAGATCCTGCAATGGTACTATACCGGCGTGACGATCGGACTGTACAACGGATGAAAAGTGTGGTATACTACAATATTATTTCCGCCTGAATTTACAAAAAGTTCAGGAAACGTCCCATATCTTCAATATAATGACATATAGAAAGACCATACGACACATTGGGAGGCTACGTATATGGCACGCAACATCCTTGTGGTGGAGGACGACCACAATATTTCCGACCTCATCCGCATGTACCTGGAAAAAGAGGGCTTTGAGGTCCGTATCGCCTACGACGGCGGCAAAGCCGTGGAGGAATACGACGCCAAGGCTCCGGACATGGTGCTGCTGGACATCATGCTGCCGGTGATGGACGGCTGGTCCGTGTGCGCCCACATTCGGGAAAAGGGTTCCACCCCCATTATTATGCTGACCGCCAAGGGAGATGTGACCGACCGGATCACCGGTCTTGAGATGGGCGCCGACGACTATCTGGTGAAGCCCTTCGAGATGAAGGAGCTGATGGCCCGCATCAACGCGGTGCTGCGCCGCAGTGAGATCCCCGACGATACCCGCAAGCGGCTGGTATTCGACAAGCTGGTGATCGATCTGGACAGCTATGAGCTGCTGGTGGACGGCAAAAAGGTGGATACGCCTCCCAAGGAATTGGAGCTGCTGTACCATCTGGCGGTGACACCCAACCGGGTCTATACCCGCAACCAGCTGCTGGACGAGGTATGGGGCTTTGACTATTTTGGCGACAGCCGCACCGTGGACGTCCACATCAAACGCCTGCGGGAAAAGGTGGAGAACGTCTCCGACCAGTGGGCTTTAAAGACCGTCTGGGGCGTGGGCTACAAGTTTGAAGTGAAGCAGCCGTCATGATCCAGCGCATCAAACGGAAGTTCAACAGCCTGTACTGGCATCAGTTTGCCCTGACCGCCGGCATGGTGCTGCTGACACTGCTGCTGCTGGGCGTCAGCTTCTTCACCCTCAGCTACGGCACCACAACGGCGGAGAAGCGGGGCGAGATGCGCACCCGGGCGGAGCTGATCGCTCAGGTATCTGCCGACTACCTTATCGCCGCCGGTGACGAGAACATTGACCAGGACACGGCCCTGCGTAAACTGGCGGAAATGGCCTCCCGGATGACCGATGTGGACTTCCTGATCTGCTCGGCTCAGGGCAATGTCCTGCTGACCACCGACGAAGCGCTGGTGGGCCTCAGCATCACCGTCCCGCAGGAGATCGTCCGCGCGGTGCTGTCGGAAGAGGCGCTCTATCAGGGCCGCAGCAACGTCAATAACATCTACAGCGTCAAAAAATTTGTGGTGGCGGTTCCTATGCACGACAACAGCGGCACGCTGCTGGGCATGGTGCTGGCCGTCATGGACGAGTCCGAGATCATGCAGGTGTGGCGCTCCTTTATCGGGCTATTTCTGATGACCTCCGCCATCATCCTGCTGATTGCGTTTCTGGCCAGCTCCGTCACCTCCATGCGGCAGATCCGGCCCATCACCGACATGGTGCAGGCCACCCGCGCCTATGCCGCCGGCAACTTTGACGTGCGGATTCCGGAGCTGGACCGCAGCGATGAGATCGGCGAGCTGGCGCAATCCTTCAACGCCATGGCCGACTCCCTGGCGGAGACGGAACGGCAGCGGCGGGACTTCATCGCCAATGTCTCCCATGAGCTGAAAACCCCCATGACCACCATCGCCGGCTATACCGACGGTATTCTGGACGGCACCATCCCGCCGGAGCGGGAACGCCACTACCTCCAGATCATCTCCGACGAGAGCCGCCGCCTCAGCCGTCTGGTGCGCCGGATGCTGGACATCTCCCAGATTCAGTCCAAGGAGATGAAGAAGGAGGATTTCGACATCTGCGAGGTCATGCGTATCGCGCTGCTGAGTATGGAGCAGAAGATCAACGACCGGGGGCTGGACGTGGAAACCAACATTCCGGAGGATTCCGTCATGGTGCAGGGTGACCGGGATCTGATCACGCAGGTGATCTATAACCTGCTGGAGAACGCCGCCAAATTTGCCGCCCCCCAGTCCAAGCTGTATCTGGGGTTGGCCACCAACGATGAAAAGGCCATCATCTCCGTCCGCAACCACGGAGCCACCATCGCTCCGGAGGAGATCCCTCTGCTGTTCGAGCGGTTCCACAAATCCGACAAATCCCGCAGCGAGGATAAGGACGGCTACGGTCTGGGCCTGTATGTGGTCAAGACTATTCTGACCCAGCATAAGGAGCATATCTCCGTCACCAGTGAGAACGGACTGACCTCCTTTGACTTCACGCTGCAGCTGAAGTCACCCCATAACACCTGAAAGGGAACAGACAATGGATGATTTGAGAGACAGAAACGAACCGCAAGAGGTGGTGGATTGGTACGTTCCCCGGCAGGGGACGGAGGTGGTGGATTGCTATGTCCATCACCGGCCGCTGCCGGAAAGTGTGCGGCCCGCACCGCCCAAACCGCCCCGGAAGCGCACAGGCCTGTGGATCTTTCTGGGCATCATGGCGCTGGTGATCGTGGTGCTGGTGCTGGCCGCGGTATTTAGTCGGAGCAGCCAACCGGAGGAAGCGGGGCCGGATGACGGCGACGCCAGCAGCATCATCGACATTTTCTCTGACAGCAACACCACGATACCGCGGGACACAAATTACGACCCCTCCCGGAAGCTGACCGTCTCCGGCAGTCACGGCGAGGAGCTGACAGCTCAGGAGGTCTACGCCAAGGTGAATCCCGCCACCGTTCTGGTGGTGGCCGAGCAGGGTGAGAGCGCCTCGGTGGGGACCGGCGTGATTATGAGCGCCGACGGCTATGTGATCACCAACGCCCATGTGATCTCCGGCGGCGCCACCTGCTGGGTGCTGCTGCCCAGCGGCATGGATTACGATGCCAAGCTGGTGGGCTATGACGCCGACGAGGATATCGCCGTGCTGAAGCTGGTGCAGGCAGAGGGCCTTCCCGTGGCCGAATTTGGGGACAGCGAGCTGGCGGTGGTGGGCGATCCGGTCTACGCCATCGGCAACCCGCTGGGTATTGAGCTGCGGGGCACCCTGACGGAGGGTATCATCTCCGCCATCAACCGGAACGTGGAGCTGGACGGCCGCACGCTGACCGTCCTGCAAACCACTGCCGCGCTGAACAACGGCAACTCCGGCGGCCCGCTCATCAACCGCTATGGGCAGGTCATTGGCATCAACACCCTGAAAATGAGCGGTACCGGCGTCCCTGACGAGGCTACGGTAGAGGGCCTGGGCTTTGCCCTGCCCATCTCCAACGCCTGTTTTGTGATCAACGATATCATTGCCAACGGCAAATTCCACGGCCTGCCCATGCTGGGCATCATGGTTTCTACGGTTGAAACCACGGACGGCGCCACGGCCGTACTCATAGAGGAGGTACAGTCCGGATACGGCGCGGAAGAAGCCGGTGTCCAGCCCGGCGACGTGATCCTGGCGGCGGACGGTCAGACCGTTTACACCACCGCCGATCTGCTGACGGTACGGCGCAGCCATGTGATCGGCGACAGCATGACGCTGACGCTGCTGCGGGACGGCCAGGTTTTTGACGTGACCATTGTGCTGCGCTCCAGCAAAAGATGATAAAAGCTGAAAAAAGAATGAGCTGCCATGCAGCTCATTCTTTTTTCAGCAGCGTCATCACGCCCATGACCAACAGATACACGCCGAAGGGCTTGCGCAGCAGCGCGGTGTCCATGGCGGTGGCCGCCCACGCGCCGGCCGCTGCCGCCAGCACGCCCCACGGCACCGCCTGCCGCAGCACCTGCCGGTCCAGAAGGCCGCTTTTCCGGTGAAACAGCAGACCGGCCCCGGCGGTGGGCAGGAAATACAGCAGATTGATGCCCTGTGCCGTGGACTGCTCCACCCCCAGAAACAGCGTCATCACCAGCAGCAGCAGGGTCCCGCCGCCCACACCCCACGCCGAGAGAATGCCGGTGCCGACGCCCACCGCCAGCGGCAGGAGCCACGCCGTCACAGCAGGTACCTCACGCCGCCGTACAGCAGGAACAGGGCAAAGATCCGCCGCAGCCACCGGCTGCTGACCCGCTTGAACAGCAGTCCTCCCAGCGCGCCCCCGATGCCGCCGCCGATCAGATAGGGCAGCGCCAGCAGCCAGTCGAAATCGGTGCGCAGCACATAGATGGCGGCGGACAGCACGCAGAAGGGCAGGATCACCGCCACGCAGGTGGCCAGCGCCCGCTTCTGCGCCAGACCGCACCACGCCGTCAGCAGCGGCGCCATCACCATGCCGCCGCCACCGCCAAACAGACCGTTGACCAGCCCCGCCAGCGCGCCGGACAGTCCCAGCTTTGTCTTTTGCCGCATGTTGTGGTCACCCCCTCATATGTAAGGCCGCCTTTTGGCGGCCTTACGCGCTTTACAGAATCTGTACCGCCCACGGCGCAGCCGGCCGCAAGCTTTGTTGACACAAAACCGAAGATTCTGCGCCGGTCAGGTTAATACTTCTTGAAGCTCTGGCAGTCGGTGCACTGATCCATGGAGGGGTTCTGCTCATGGGTACCCACCTGAATGGAGGTCAGGCCGCAGCGGTTCACGTCCTTGCAGTGATGGGCGCAGCTGGTGACGCTGCAATTGATGGCGCTGTTAGGGGTGCATTCGCAGCCGTCGTTGGTGCAATCGCACTTTTCGTAATTGCTCATTGTCGTATCCTCCCGAAAAAAAGTAAAGTCAGGCGCGGAAAGCATGGCTTTCCTTTCGCCTGACCATAGTGTGTCCGCAACCATGAGAAGTATGCAGCGGAAAATAAACTTGTCAATCGTTTTGCCGCGGTTTTGCCGCCGGCAAGGCGGCCCTTTGGCGGCAAAACCGGAAATTTTTGCCAATGATGTTCAGATGCCCAGCAGCGCCGAAGCCATTGCAAAATAGATCAGCAGGCTGGTGGCGTCCACAATGGTGGTGATAAAGGGGCTGGCCATCACTGCCGGGTCAAGGCCGATCTTCTCCGCCAGCAGCGGCAGCGAGCAGCCCACACACTTGGCGAAGATCACCACGAACATCACCGTCAGGCACACCACAAGGCATACCGGCAGCGTCACTTCGCTGTTGCCCAGCAGCAGCCGGTCCACCAGCTGCATTTTGACGAAATTGGCGGCCGCCAGCGCCGCGCCGCACAGAATGGCCACTCGCACTTCCTTCCACAGCACCGCCAGCACGTCGGAGAAATCCACCTCTCCCAGACTCAGGGCGCGGATCACCGCCACCGAAGCCTGGGTACCGGAGTTACCGCCGGTACCGGACAGCATGGGGATATAGGCGTTCAGTACAATACATGCCGCCAGCGCGTTTTCATAGTGAGTCAGGATCATGCCGGTAAAGGTAGCCGACAGCATCAGGATCAGCAGCCACGGCATACGGGCCTTCCACGTGTCGAACACGCTGGCACGCAGGTAGGGCTTGTCGGAGGGCAGCATAGCCGCCATCTTTTCGAAGTCCTCGGTGGTGGCTTCCTCGATGACGTCCATAGCGTCGTCGACGGTGACGATACCCACCAGCCGCTTTTCCAGATCCACGATGGGCATGGCCAGGAAGTCGTACTTGCTCAGCGCCTGCGCCACGTCCTCCTTGTCATCGGTGGTCTTGGCCCACACCACGTCGGGGTCCATGATATCCTCGATCAGGTCCTCCTCGTCCGCCAGCAGCAGGTCGCGGACGGACAGCACGCCCAGCAGCTTGCGCCGGGGGTCGGTGACGTACAGGATGTTGATGGTCTCCAGCTCACCGCCGATGCGGCGGATACGCTTAAAGGCGTCCGCCACCGTCATGTCCTTTTTCAGGGACAAAAACTCCATGTTCATGATGGAGCCGGCGCTGTCCTCGGGGTATTTCAGAATTTCGTTGATGGACTTGCGCATCTCCGGCGTGGCCTTGTCCAGAATACGGATCACCACGCTGGCGGGCATCTCCTCCACGATGTCCACCGCGTCGTCCAGATACAGCTCGTCCAGCACTTCCTTCAGCTCCGTGTTGGAAAAGCCGTTGATGAGCATCTCCTGGCTTTCGCTCTCCAGCTCCACGAACACCTCTGCCGCCGTCTCCTTGGGCAGCAGCCGGTACAGCAGCGGCATGACCTCAGGGCCGGCCTCCTCCAGGATCAGGGCGATATCCGCCGGCTCCATGGGCAGGAAGAAATCGCGCAGGCCGGCGTATCGTTTCTCACGGATCATCTCCCTGATCTCGTCCTGCAATGCGTCCATTTTGTTTTCCAGATCCAGCATGCCGCGCTCCTCCTTCCCGGAATTATCATGCAAAAAAACACCCCAGCGCGATAGGCGCTGCGGCGTAGAGTAGAGCCGCCATCCTGCACAGCGGCTGCCCTACCGTTACAAGCTTTAGCATCGCCGGGCGGTGAAACTGCATTAGATGATACCTTGGTTTCGATATCGCCTGTTCAAACCCTCTCATGGTGTCTCCACCATTTCGCGGCAGCAGTCCATATCCCTGCGGTAGCCTTACCTACCGGTGAACATACTCAGTGTATGTCAAAAAAAAGAACTTGTCAAGAGCACCCGACGACGTTTTTCGGAAAAATCGAAAAAATGTTTTACAGATATGCCTTGTGCAGCAAAGCCCGGCGTGGTATACTGTATTATTGACAAAAAATCCGCATGTATCACACGTTTGCGGGAAGGGGAGGCGTATTATGGGGCTGCACGACGGCCACCGGGCACGGAAAAAGGAGCAGTTCCGCCGGCACGGGCTGGACGGCTTTGCCGACCATGAGGTGCTGGAGCTGCTGCTGTATTACGCCATACCCCGCCGGGACACCAATGAGACGGCCCACCGGCTGCTGCAAAAATTCGGCTCGCTGCAAAACGTGTTCAGTGCTGAAGCGGAGGAATTGGCCAGAGTGGAGGGCGTGGGCGAGAGCGCGGCGCTGTTCCTGACGCTGCTTCCGGCGGTGCAGAAGCGCGCGGCGCGCAGCGGCGGCAGGGAAAAGGTTCTCAACAGTGTGGACAAGTGCGGCCGGTTCTTTCTGGAGCTGCTGGCCCACCAGCGGCAGGAAACGCTGTATCAGGCGTGCCTTGACGCCAAGGGAAAGCTGCTCAGCTGCAAGCAGCTGTCTCAGGGCAGTGCGGACTGCACAGCGCTTTCCGTGCGCCAGGTGGTGGAAAACGCCCTGCTGTCCGACGCCAGCGCCGTGGTGCTGGCCCACAATCATCCCAGCGGTGTAGCCCTGCCCTCGGAGAACGATCGGGCGGTGACGCTGTGGGTGCGGGATGCGCTGAATACCATGGACATCCGTCTGCTGGATCACATCATCGTGGCGGACGGGGATTTTGTCAGCATGAACCAGAGCGGGTATTTACTGTAAGGAGACCACTATGCCACAATTCAAAGTCCATTCCGAATACGAGCCCGCCGGCGATCAGCCCCAGGCCATTGCCGCGCTGTCACAGGGCGTGGAAAACGGCCTGCGTGAGCAGGTGCTCAAGGGTGTGACCGGCTCCGGCAAGACCTACACCATGGCCAAGGTCATCGAGCAGGTGCAGCGTCCCACGCTGGTGCTGGCCCACAACAAGACGCTGGCCGCCCAGCTGTGCGAGGAGTTCCGGGAGTTTTTCCCGGAAAACGCCGTGGAGTACTTTGTGTCCTACTACGACTACTACCAGCCGGAGGCCTATATCCCCCACACGGACACCTATATCGAGAAGGACGCCTCCACCAACGAGGAGATCGACCGCCTGCGGCTCAGCGCCACCTGCGCCCTGCTGGAGCGGCGGGACGTGATCGTGGTGTCCTCCGTCAGCTGTATCTACGGACTGGGCGAGCCGGAGGACTTTGCCCGGATGATGATCTCCCTGCGCACCGGCATGACCATGGACCGGGATGAGCTGCTGCGCCGTCTGGTGGAGGACCGGTACGAGCGCAACGACGTGGCCTTTCAGCGGAACGTGTTTCGGGTCCGGGGCGACACGGTGGAGCTGTACCCCGCCTACTACAAGGACCGGGCCATACGGGTGGAGTTCTTCGGCGACGAGATCGACCGCATCACCGAGTTCCATCCCGTCACCGGCGCGGCCATCAAGACCCTGAACCATGTGGCCATCTATCCCGCCAGCCACTACGTCACCCCCAAGGACAAGATGGACGCCGCCATCGCCCAGATCAAACAGGAGCTGGCGGAGCGGCTGCGCTACTTCGAGGAAAACAACATGCTGGTGGAGGCGCAGCGTCTGCGCCAGCGGACGGAATACGACATGGAGATGATGCTGGAGCTGGGCTATTGCTCCGGTATCGAGAACTACTCCCGCATTATCTCCCAGCGTCCTGCCGGGTCGCCGCCCATGACGCTGCTGGACTTTTTCCCCGACGATTTTCTGCTGTTCGTGGACGAGAGCCATGTGACGCTGCCGCAGGTGCGGGCCATGTACAACGGCGACCGTGCCCGTAAGGAGAGTCTGGTGCGCTATGGCTTCCGGCTGCCCTGCGCCTTTGACAACCGGCCGCTGAAGTTTGAGGAGTTTGAGGAGCGGTTCCATCAGGCCATCTACGTCTCCGCTACCCCCGGCGAATATGAGCGCGCCCACGCCGACGAAATGGTGGAGCAGGTGATCCGCCCCACGGGACTGCTTGATCCCCGGGTGGAGCTGCGTCCGGTGGTGGGACAGATCGACGACCTGTCCGCCGAGATCCGCGCCCGGGCAGAGCGGAACGAGCGGGTGCTGGTGACCACCCTCACCAAGCGGATGGCGGAGGACCTGACGGCCCATTTCCGGCAAAACGGCATCCGTGTCCGGTATATGCACTCCGACGTGGCGGCGCTGGAGCGGATGGAGATCATCCGTGACCTGCGGCTGGGCGAGTTCGACGTGCTGGTGGGCATCAACCTGCTGCGGGAAGGACTGGACCTGCCCGAGGTGTCGCTGGTGGCCATTCTGGACGCCGACAAGGAGGGCTTCCTCCGCAGCGAGACCAGCCTGATCCAGACCATCGGCCGTGCCGCCCGCAACGCCGAGGGTCTGGTGATCCTCTACGCCGACACGGTGACGCCCTCCATGCGGGCCGCCATGGACGAGACGGAGCGCCGCCGGCGGCTGCAGGACGCTTTCAACAAGGCTCACGGCATCACGCCGAAAACCATTCGCAAGGGCGTCCGGGAGATGGTGGAGATCAGCCACAGCGCCGAGGAGGCGTCCAGGCTGTCCAAGAAGAAGCTGTCCGACCGGGAGCGGGCCGATACCATCGCCCGTCTGGAGAAGGAGATGAAGGCCGCCAGCAAGATGCTGGAGTTCGAATACGCCGCCCTGCTCCGCGACCAGATCATTGAATTACGAAAAGAGATATAACCCTATGAAAAAAACCATCAGTTATCTGTATGTCATCCTCGGCGCCGCCTGCTGGGGCTTTATCGGCCTGTTCAACCGTATGCTGGGGGAGGCGGGCGTGTCCGTGTGGAACCGTGTGTTCATCCGCAACTTCGTCAGCCTTGTGCTGCTGACGGTGGTGTTCGCCCTGTTCCACCGTCAGGTGTTCCGCATCAGGCTCAGGCACCTGCCCATCTTTCTGGCGGCGGGCCTGATCAGCGTGCTGTGCCTCGCCATCACCTACTTCAACTGCCAGATGCGCTGCTCGCTGGCGGTGGCCGGTATTTTGCTGTATCTGGCCCCCTCCTTCGTGGTGCTGATGAGCGCCCTGCTGTGGAAAGCGCCGCTGACCAAACGCAAGCTGCTGGCACTGGCGCTGTCCTTCCTGGGCTGCGCGCTGGTCAGCGGCATCGTGGGCGGCGACACCTCGGTGTCCGCCGTGGGATTGCTGCTGGGCGTGGGGGCAGGCTTCTGCTACGCCACCTACACCGTTTTCGCCCACTACGGTCTTGCCCATTACGACAGCTATACCATGATCTACTGGACGTTCCTTGTGGCCGGCATCGGCTCCGTGTTCTTCCTGAACCCCACGGAGCTGGCCGCCGCTATGCCGGACAGCCGCTTGTGGCTGGGCGCGGCGGGACTGGTAGTGATCGCCACGGTGCTGCCCTACATCTTCTACACCAAGGGTCTGGAGGGCGTGGAGAGCGGCAAGGCCTCCATCATCGCCAATGTGGAGCCGGTGGTGGCGGCGCTGACCGGCGTGGTGTTCTTCCATGAAACACTGAGCGTCTGGACGCTGCTGGGCGTGGGGTGCGTGCTGGGCGGCGTGATCATTCTGGCGAAAGGAGACGCCCCATGCAGCGATACCGCGTCCTCAACGGCTTCCACCTGAAGCTGATCGCCGCCTGCACCATGTTCATCGACCACATGGGCTATACGCTGTTTCCCGGCGTCATGTGGCTGCGGTGCATCGGACGGGTGGCTTTCCCCATTTTCTGTTTTCTCATCGCGGAGGGGTGTATCCACACCCACGACCGGAAGAAGTACGCCCTGCGCCTTTTCGTGTTCGCAGTGCTGTCGGAAATTCCCTTCAACCTGATGACCGGCCGGGCGGTATGGAACCCCTATGACCAGAATGTGCTGTGGACGCTGCTGCTGGGCGCGGCGGTGTGCTGGCTCATGGATGGGGCGCTGAAACGGCGGACGGCGCCGGCCTTCGTGCTGACAGGCGCAGCGATGGTGGCAACCTTCTGGCTGCTGGAGGTTTTCTGCACGGACTACGGCGGCTGGGGCATGCTGCTGGTGGCGCTGTTCTACGGCATCCATCGTGCGCCTTACGAACAGGCTGCGAAGATGGCGGCACAGGCTGTCGGGCTTGCGTTTTTCTGCATCGGCGTCATGGGCGGCGTGTCCATCGAGCTGTGGGCCATGACGGCGCTGGTGCCCATCTGGCTCTACAACGGACAGCGCGGCGTTTCCCATAAAGCGGTGCAGTACGGCTTTTACGCCTTTTACCCGGTGCATATTCTGATTTTGTCATTGATCGCCCAATATAGTATGTCGTAAAAAGGAGACTGTCCTTATGGCCAAGAGCAAGGAAGAAAAGACCAACGTCATGCGGACGCTGGAGCAGAAGAAGATCCCCTATACCGCCTTTTCCTACGACCCCAACGGCCCTCTTGACGGCGTGTCGGTGGCGGCCTCTTTGGGACAGGATCCGGCGGCGGTGTTCAAAACGCTGGTGACAAAGGGCGCCGGCGGGGCATACTATGTGTTCGATATCCCCGTGGCGGAGAACCTCGACCTGAAGAAGGCGGCCCGGGCGGTGGGGGAGAAGTCCATCTCCATGCTGCCCCAGAAGGAGCTGCTGCCTTTGACGGGCTATGTCCACGGCGGCTGCTCACCGGTGGGCATGAAAAAGCCGTTTCCCACGGTGTTCCACGAGACAGTGAACGGACTTGCAACGGTGACTGTCTCCGCCGGAAAGATCGGCCATCAGGTGCAGGTGCGGCCCGAGGATCTGCTGGCCCTGCTGGGGGCCAAAACGGCGGACGTGATCGTCTGAACTTTTGAAATACCTGTTGACATTAAAAAATCATTTCACTACACTTATCTGCAACAAAACAGGCAGAAACGAGGAAAACCATGCAAAAGGAAATTTTCATCAAAGGCGCCCGGGAGAACAACCTCAAGAATATCGACGTGACCATTCCCCGGGACAAGCTGGTGGTGCTGACGGGCCTGTCCGGCAGCGGCAAAAGCTCTCTGGCCTTTGATACCATTTACGCCGAAGGGCAGCGCCGGTATGTGGAGAGCCTGTCCAGCTACGCCCGGATGTTTCTGGGTCAGATGGACAAACCGGACGTGGACTATATCGAAGGATTGTCCCCCGCCATCTCCATCGACCAGAAAACCACCAGCAAGAATCCCCGCTCCACCGTGGGCACGGTGACGGAGATCTACGACTATCTGCGGCTTTTGTGGGCGCGGGTGGGTGTGCCCCACTGCCCCAGGTGCGGCAAGGAGATCCGCCAGCAGACCATCGACCAGATCATCGACCAGATCATGGCGCTGCCGGAGGGTACCCGGATCCAGATCATGGCGCCGGTGGTGCGGGGCCGCAAGGGCGAGCACACCAAGGTGCTGGAGGACGCCCGCCGCTCCGGCTATGTCCGCGCCCGCGTGGACGGACAGCTGTACGAGCTGGACGAGGACATCAAGCTGACCAAAAACCTCAAGCATCAGATCGACATTGTGGTGGACCGTCTCATCGTCCGGCCCGATATCGTCACCCGCCTTACCGACAGCGTGGAGACGGCCTCCAATCTGGCCGGCGGCCTTGTGACGGTGAATCTGCTGCGGGAGGAGCGGGATCTGTCCTTCTCCCAGAACTACGCCTGCGAGGACTGCGGCGTGTCCATTGAGGAGCTGGCGCCCCGGCTGTTCTCCTTCAACAGCCCCTTCGGTGCCTGCCCCACCTGTACCGGTCTGGGCATGCAGTTGAAGGTGGATCCCACGCTGGTGATCCCCGATGAGAGCAAGTCCATTCTGGACGGCGCGGTGGTGGCCACCGGATGGAACTCCATTCGCTCCGACGGGATCTCCCGAATGTATTTCGACGCCCTCAGTAAAAAGTATCATTTCTCCCTGCGAACGCCCTACGCCCAGCTGCCCCATGAGGTGAAGGACATCATCCTCTACGGCACCAAGGGCGAAAAGCTGACGCTGGAGTACGACCAGCCCCGGGGCAAGGGTGTGCTGCATCAGGCCTTTGAGGGCATCGCCAACAATCTGGAGCGCCGCTATGTGGAGACCCAGTCCGACGCCAGCAAGAAGGAGATCGAATCCTTTATGACGGCCTGTCCCTGCCCGGCCTGCCGGGGCAAGCGGCTGCGGCCGGAGGCACTGGCGGTCACGGTGGGAGGGCTGTCCATCCATGACGTCACCGCCATGCCGGTGGACGACGAGATCGCCTTCTTCGACGGTCTGACACTTACCGGCAATCAGCAGATGATCGCCGCGCAGATTCTGAAGGAGATCGGCTCGCGGCTGCGGTTTTTGCAGTCGGTGGGTCTCAGCTACCTGACGCTGAGCCGCTCCTCCGGTACCCTGTCCGGCGGCGAGAGCCAGCGGATCCGTCTGGCCACCCAGATCGGCAGCAGTCTGATGGGCGTGCTGTATATTCTGGACGAGCCGTCCATCGGCCTGCACCAGCGGGATAACGACAAGCTGCTGGACACCCTGCGGCGGCTGCGAGATCTGGGCAATACCCTGATCGTGGTGGAGCATGACGAGGACACCATGCGCTCCGCCGACTGGCTCATCGACATCGGCCCCGGCGCGGGCGCGCTGGGCGGGCAGGTGGTGTCTGCCGGCACGCCGGAGCAGGTGATGGCCGACCCCAACAGTCTGACGGGCCAGTACCTCAGCGGGAAAAAGCGCATCGAGGTGCCGGAGCGCCGCCGTACCGGCAACGGCAAATGGCTGACGGTGCGGGGCGCCCGGGAAAATAACCTGAAGAATATTGACGTATCGGTGCCGCTGGGAACGCTGACCTGCGTCACCGGCGTCAGCGGCAGCGGCAAAAGCTCCCTGGTCAACGAGATCATCTTCAAGCGGCTGGGAGCCGACCTGAACCGCATGAAGGCCCATCCCGGCAGGCATGACGCCGTGGAGGGGGAGGAGTATCTGGACAAGGTCATCAGCATCGACCAGAGTCCCATCGGGCGCACGCCCCGCTCCAACCCCGCCACCTATACCAATCTGTTCAACGATATCCGGGACCTGTTCGCCTCCCTGCCGGAGGCCAAAGCCCGGGGCTACGGCCCGGGACGGTTCTCCTTCAACACCAAGGGCGGCCGCTGCGAGGCCTGCTGCGGCGACGGTGTTCTGAAGATCGAGATGCATTTTCTGGCGGACGTCTACGTTCCCTGCGAGGTGTGCCGGGGCAAGCGCTACAACCGGGAGACGCTGGAGGTGCGCTATAAGGGGAAATCCATCTCCGACGTGCTGGATATGACGGTGGACGAGGCCCTGCCCTTTTTCTCCGCCCTGCCCAGGATCGCCGGCCGGCTGCAGACCCTGCAGGACGTGGGCCTTGGCTATGTGAAGCTGGGCCAGTCCTCCACCACCTTGTCCGGCGGCGAGGCACAGCGGGTCAAGCTGGCCACGGAGCTGAGCAAGCGCTCCACCGGACGCACCATCTATATTCTGGACGAGCCCACCACCGGCCTGCATGCCGATGACGTGAAGAAGCTGCTGGCGGTTTTGCAACGGCTGGTGGACAGCGGCAATACCGTGCTGGTGATCGAGCATAATCTGGACGTGATCAAATGCGCCGACTACCTCATCGATCTGGGCCCTGAGGGCGGCGTCGGCGGCGGCACGGTGGTGGCCGCCGGCACGCCGGAGCAGGTGGCGGATACCCCGGTGTCCTACACCGGGCAGTATCTCAAAAAAATACTGGCACGATAAAAAGACACGCGCCGCCCCTACTTCCGCATAGGATAGCAGGGGGAGGGGAGTATATGGCGCTTTTCTGGGAGGGCCTGGCGGCGTTTTTGGAGGCCGTGGGCATTGCGGCCATTTTATGGGTGCTTTTTGACTGGTTTATGTACCCCCAAAAGGCCGGTAATGTACCGGTTCTGCTGTCGATTTCCGGCGACGCCGGGGAACTGGAGCACCTGCTGCGCCGCCTTGACGGGCTGACCGTCATCCTGCGGGACGAAGGACTTTCTGACGAGGGACTGCGCCGGGCGGAGGATGCCGCGGCACGCCATCCCAACATTACACTGAAGAAACGGGGGGACACCCATGGGGGAACGCAGTACCATTGAGGGCACTGTGGAAAATGTGGTTTTCCAGAACGAGGAAAACGGATATACGGTGCTGAGCCTGCTGACCGATCAGGGCGAGGTGGTCACCGTGGTGGGCTGCATCCCCTTTGCCGCCGCCGGCGAGGGCATGACCGTTACCGGCGTGTGGGTCAACCACCCCGTCTACGGCGTGCAGATGACCGCCGAGCTGGTGGAGCGGCGGATGCCCAGGGAGGAGGACGAGATTGTGTCCTATCTCTCCTCCGGCGTGCTGAAGGGCGTAGGCCCCGCCACCGCCGCGCGGCTGGTGGAGCGGTTCGGAACGGACACCCTGCGGGTGATCGAGGAGGAACCGGAAAAGCTGCATACCATCAAGGGCATCACCGCCAAAAAGGCGGCAGAGATCTCCGCCGCCTTCCGCAGTCTGACAGGCCTGCGGCGGGTGATGGAGTTTCTGAGCCGGTACGACCTGCCGGTGACGCTGGCCATGGGGCTTTTGCGGGCCTACGGCGATGAGACGCTGACGCGGCTGAAGGAGAATCCCTATCTGCTGACGGATGAACGCTGCGGCGTGGAGTTTGCCGCCGCCGATGAGATCGCGCTGTCCATGGGATTTGACGGCGACGACCCCTGCCGCACAGAGGCGGCGGTGCTGTATGAGCTGAACCACAACCTTTCCAACGGCCATGTGTTCCTGCCCCGCCCGAAGCTGGTCGCCGCCACCACGGAGCTGATCGGTATCGATGAGGAGACAGCGGAAAAGGCGCTGGACGATCTTACGGAGCGCCGGGCGGTGGTGTGCAAATCCATCGCCAACGTGGAGGGCTGCTACCTGCGGCGGATGTACGAGGCGGAGGTCTATGTGGCCAAGCGGCTGGCCGCCGCCTGCGGCGACGACTGGGACTGCGGCAGGGATGTGGACAGGATCATCGACGACATTCAGACCCGGCAGGGGATCGCCTACGCGCCGGAGCAGCGCCGGGCGGTGGCGCTGGCGGCGGAAAAGGGCGTGCTGCTGCTGACCGGCGGGCCGGGCACCGGCAAGACCACTTCCGTGCGGGGCATCGTGTCCCTGTTTGAGCGGATGGGGCTGGACGTGCTGCTGCTGGCCCCCACCGGACGGGCCGCCCAGCGAATGAGCCAGCTGTGCGGCCGTGACGCCCAGACCGTCCACCGGGCGCTGGGCATGAGCTGGAACGACCTGACCGGCGAGGTGACCTTCCGCAAAAACGAAAAGGAGCCGCTGGAGGCGGACGCGGTTATCGTGGACGAGATGAGCATGGTGGATCTGGAGCTGATGGCGTCGCTGCTGCGGGCCATGCGCCCCGGCTGCCGCCTTGTGATGGTGGGGGACCCTGACCAATTGCCGTCAGTGGGCGCGGGCAATGTGCTGGGCGACCTGCTGCGCAGCGGCGTGATCCCCGCGGTGTCCCTGACGGAAATTTTCCGTCAGGCGGAGGCCAGCGCCATCATCCGCAACGCCCACGCGGTGAACTGCGGCCGGCCACCGGAGCTGCACAACACGCAAAACGACTTTTTCTTCCTGTGCCGCCGTGCGCCGGACAGGCTGGTGCAGACGGTGGTGGAGCTGTGCCGCGACCGGCTGCCCGGCAAAATGGGCATCCCGGCGGAGCAGATCCAGGTGCTGTCCCCTACCCGCAAGGGGGTGTGCGGCACGGTGAATCTGAACCGGGCCCTGCAGGCGGCGCTGAACCCGCCCGCCGCCGGGAAACATCAGAAGCAGTGGGGCGATCTGGTGTTCCGTGAGGGGGATCGGGTCATGCAGACCCGCAACAACTATGACGCCGTGTGGGAGAAGGACGACGGCACCGTGGGCGCCGGGATCTTCAACGGCGACGTGGGCGTCATTCAGGAGATCGATCCCTCCGGCGAACTGATCACCATTCGGTTTGACGAGCGCACCTGTGTATATACCGCCGATCTGCTGAGCCAGCTGGATATGGCTTACGCCGTGACCGTACATAAGGCTCAGGGCAGCGAATACCGCTGCGTGGTGCTGGTATCGGCGGCGGTGGCCCCGGCGCTGATGGTGCGGGGCGTGCTGTACACCGCCATTACCCGTGCCCGGGAGCTGCTGGTGCTGGTGGGCGACGATACGGCTCCGGCACAGATGGCGGCCAACGACCGTCAGCAGCGCCGGTACAGCGGCCTGCGGCGGAGATTGAAGGAGGAGGCGTCACATGGACTTCAATAAGGAACTCAACAAAGCCACCGATGGGCTGATGGACCTGTTCTTCCCGCGGAGCTGCCCTTTCTGCGGCAGGCGGGTCGGCAAGAAGCTGTTGTGCGACGTCTGCAAGGAGACGCTGCCCTATTGCCGGACGGTCCGGCAGGGCGCCGGATTCGGGCGCTGCGCGGCACCTTTTTACTACGAGGACGCGGTACGAAAGGCCATTCTCGACTACAAGTTCAAGGGACAGCTGGGCGGTCTGGACTGCTTTGGCAGCATGATGGCCGCCACGGCCGCCGAGGCATACAGCGGCGAATTTGACGCGGTGACGTGGGTGCCGGTCAGCAAGAAGCGGCTGCGTAAGCGGGGCTTTGACCAGACCCGGTATCTGACGGCCAGCCTGTGCGTGGACTGGCACACGGCGCCGCTGGAAACGCTGCGCAAAACGGTGGACAATCCGCCCCAGTCCGGCATTGACGACGCCGCGGCGCGGCGGGCCAACGTGCTGGGGGTTTACGAGGCGGTGGAGCCGGAGCGGTTTGCCGGAAAGCGGCTCCTTCTGGTGGATGATATCTGCACCACCGGCGCCACGCTGGGCGAGTGCGCCCGGGTGCTGAAGGAGGCCGGCGCGGCGGATGTCATGTGCCTGACGCTGGCCATGGTGCGGGAGGAGTAAACCGGCAAAGTTTGGGGTATAGTAGAGGTAAGCGCGAAACACTGTTTTCGGTAACAAAACTGTGAACAATTGCAGGTTGCTCTTGCAAAACGGGAGTACCGTCAGTATAATACGTAATTGGGAAAAAATCGGCAATTCGCCGTAGCGAGCATACAAATGAAAAATGGATGAGGTGCAGTTATGTGTTCTTTGGCGAAAGATATCGGTATCGATCTGGGTACCGCTTCTGTTCTGGTGTATATCAAGGGTAAGGGCGTTGTGCTGAACGAGCCGTCGGTGGTGGCGATCGACAAGAACACCGGCCGGCTGCTGAAGGTGGGCGCTGAGGCGCAGGCCATGCTGGGCCGTACCCCCGGCAACATCGTGGCCATCCGTCCCCTTCGCGAGGGCGTTATCTCCGATTACGACATGACCGAGCGGATGCTGAAGGAGTTTATCCACAAGGTCACCGGCGGCTTCCAGCTGTTCAAGCCCCGGGTCATCATCTGCGTGCCCTCCGGGATCACCGAGGTGGAGGAGCGTGCCGTGGTGGACGCCGGGATTCAGGCCGGCGCGCGCCGGGTGTATCTGATCGAGGAGCCTGTGGCGGCCGCCATCGGCGCGGGCATTGACATTGCCAAGCCTGACGGCCACATGGTGGTGGATATCGGCGGCGGCACCACGGATATCGCCGTCATCTCCCTCAGCGGCGTGGTGGAGTCCGCCTCCATCAAGGTGGCCGGCGACCAGTTCAATGAGGCCATCGTCAAATATATGCGCCGCAAGCACAATGTGCTGGTGGGCGAGCGTACCGCTGAGATGATGAAGATGCAGATCGGCTGCGTGTTCCCCAAGGAGGAGGAGACCTCCATTGACGTGAAGGGCCGCTGTCTGCTGACCGGCCTGCCCAAGACGCTGACCATTTCCTCCACCGAGATGCTGGAGGCCTTTGAGGAGCCGGTGGAGCGGATCCTTGAGGCGGTCCACGGCGTGCTGGAGCGCACACCGCCTGAGCTGGTGGCGGATATCTCCGACAACGGTATCGTCATGACCGGCGGCGGCAGTCTGGTGGACGGCTTTGACAAGCTGATCACCGCCCGTACCGGTATCCACACCATCGTGGCGGAGGACGCCATCTCCTGCGTGGCGGAGGGTACCGGCAAGAGCCTGGATTCCCTCAATGCCATGACCGACGGCACCGTGAATCTCAGCCGCCGCAAGCAGATGAACTGAAACAGACCGGCGCAAAGAGCTGTTTGACTGAAAAAACGACCGTCCGCTGGGCGGTCGTTTTTCGCATTTTATCTTGACGATTTGAGAAAAATGGGTTAGTATGAGGACACCATTGATACGCGGTATCCGCGCAGAAGAGTGTACGTTCTGTCGATAATTCATAGAAGGAGGAATGTTCATGAAATTTTCCAGTAAGGTTCTGAAATGCGGCCTGTCCCCTATGCGTAAGTTTCACCCTTATGCAGTGGCGGCAGAGGCAAAAGGCAAAAAGATCTATCATCTGAATATCGGCCAGCCTGATATTGAGACGCCCAAGGCGTATTTTGAGGCAGTGCGTCATTTTGACCTGCCGGTGCTGGAGTACGCGCCGTCTCCCGGCATCCCCGTTCTGATTGATGCCATCCAGAAGTATTACGATGATCTGGGGATGCACTTTGAAAAGGGAGATATCCTGATCACCAACGGCGGCAGCGAGGCACTGCAGATCGCCATGAACTGCATCCTGGATGACGGCGATGAGATCCTGATCCCCGAGCCCTTCTACCCCAACTACAACACCATGGCCTATACCTGCGGCGCCACCATCCATCCCATTCCCACCTCGCCCCATGACGGCTATCACTATGCCGACCGGGCCAAGGTGGAGGCGGAGATCAACGAGCACACCCGGGCCATCATGGTCACCAACCCCGGCAACCCCACCGGCGCCGTGCTGACCCCGGAGGAGATGCGCATGATGGTGGACATCGCCAAGGAGCATGACCTGTTCATCATCGGCGACGAGGCCTATCGTGAGTTCGTCTATGCCGGCGAGCCCCTCCAGTCCATGGGCCAGTTTGACGACGCCGCCGAAAACGTCATCGTCATCGATACCGTGTCCAAGCGGTTCTCCGCCTGCGGCGCCCGTATCGGCTGCATGATCTCCCGCAACAAGGAGCTGATGGCTCAGGCCATGAAGTACGCACAGTGCCGACTGTCTGTTCCCACGCTGGATCAGATCGCCTCCGCCGCGCTGTACAGTGTCGGCCCCGAGTACTTTGCCGCCGTACGCGACGAGTACAAGCTGCGCCGCGATACCGTGATCCGCAAGCTCAAGGAGATCCCCGGCGTGGTGTGCGAGTGCCCCAAGGGTGCCTTCTACGTCATGGCCGCCCTGCCGGTGGACGACGCCGACAAGTTCCAGATGTTCCTGCTGGAGGAGTTTGACGATCACGGCGACACCGTGATGTTCGCGCCCGGCGAGCCCTTCTATGCCACCCCGGGCAAGGGCAGGAACGAGATCCGTATCGCTTACGTTCTCAAGCAGGAGAATCTGGAGCGCGCCATGGATCTGCTGCGTCTGGGCATTGAGGCCTACAACAAGCGCTGAACTCTTCCCCTGCAATAAAAGGCCTGCATCCGCAAGGATGCAGGCCTTTTGTTATTCGCTCAGCTCCAGCACCACGGGGCAGTGATCGCTGCCGGTGATCTCCGGCCAGATATCGGCGTTTTTCACCCGGGGCAGCAGACGCTGGGACACAATGAAATAGTCGATGCGCCATCCGGCGTTGTTCTGCCGGGCATGGAAGCGGTAGCTCCACCAGGAGTAGGCGCCGGTTCGGTCCGGGTATAATGTACGGAAAGTGTCGGCAAAGCCGCTGGAGAGCAGTTGGGTCATTTTGGCGCGCTCCTCGTCGGAAAAGCCGGGGTTCATGCGATTGGCCTTGGGATTTTTCAGGTCGATCTCCTGATGGGCTACGTTCAGATCGCCGCAGTAGACCACCGGCTTTTGGGCGTCCAGCGCCATGAGGTATTCCCGGATATCGTCCTCCCATTCCATGCGGTAGTCAAGGCGGGACAGCTGATCCTTGGAATTGGGGGTGTAGCAGCACACCAGATAGAAATCCTCGTATTCCGCCGTGATGACCCGCCCCTCATGGCGGTGGACGTCCTCGCCGAAGTCGTAGGTCACCGCCAGCGGCTGGCGGCGGGTAAAGACGGCGGTGCCGGAATAGCCCGCCTTGTCGGCGCTGTTCCAAAACCGGTGATAGCCGGGCAGGTCAAATTCCGCCTGCTCCGGGCGCATTTTCGTCTCCTGCAGGCAGATCACGTCCGCGTCGGCAAAGGCGCAGAAATCTAGAAAGCCCTTGCTCAGACAGGAGCGCAGGCCATTGACATTCCATGAGACCAGTCGCATGAAAGAACTCTCCTTCGTGGTTTTTCTTCAGCATATCATATTTTTCGCCTCTTGACAACGGGGCCAGCTGGGATTATAGTATAGAAAATTGTTCCATATGGAACAAATTGTAAAGGAGCAACCGATGGACGATCATCTGACGATCCTGCAAAACCATTTTCTTTTCCGGGGTGTGGAGGAGCTGCTGCCGGAGGTGCTGGCCTTGCCCGCCAAAAGCTTTCAGCGGGGCGAGACCATCTGCGATCCGGATACGGCCCAACAGGCGCTGGGCATTGTGCTGCAAGGCCGGGCGGAAGCGGTGGCCGCTGCCCGGGAGCAGACGGTGCTGGCCGCTTTCGGCCCCGGCGATACCTTTGGTGCGGCGGCGCTGTTCGGCGGCGCGGGCTATGTGTCCCGCATCCGGGCCGTTACCGGGAGCGAGGTCCTGTTCCTGCCGGAGACGCTGCTGCGGCAATGGGTGGAGCGCTGTCCGCAGATGGCGGTGAATTACATCGCCTTTCTCTCCGGGCGCGTCCGGTTCCTCAACGGCAAGATCGCCATCTTGACCCAGGACAGTGCCCAGAACCGGCTGTATCGGTGGCTGCTGGCCAACTGCGACGGGGAGGGGCGGCTGCCGGAAAAGCTGTCCATGACAAAGCTGGCGGCTACGCTGTCCATGGGCCGCACCAGCCTGTACCGGGCGCTGGAGGAATTGGAAACCGCGGGATGGATCGTCCGAAAGGGGAAAAGAATCGAGGTATTGCTATGAAAAAAGTGAGAGCTATCGTAAGTCTGCTGCTGGCGTTGACGCTGGCCCTGTCCCTGACCGCCTGCGGCGGTCAGACGAACAGCGAACCGCAGCAGCCGGACACACAGGAGGAACCGACGCCTGCTGAGGTGAACCTGTACGTTCTGTCCGGCCCTACCGGCATCGGTGCCATGAACCTGTGGGCGGCCGCCGACGCCGGCGAGACGGAGAACACCTATCACATTACCATGCCCGGCGCCAACGACGAGGTGGTGGCCGCTCTTTCCAACGGCGAGGCCGATATTGCAGCCGTGGCCACCAATCTGGCCGCCACGCTGTACAACAAGACCAGCGGCGGCGTGACGGTGCTGGCGGTGAACACGCTGGGAGTGCTGTCGATGCTGTCCAACGGGCAGGAGGCGGCCACTGTATCCGACCTGAAGGGCAAGACCATCTATGCCCCCGGTCAGGGCGCAAACCCGGAGTATATCCTGCGCTATGTGCTCACCGGCAACGGCCTTGACCCCGACAAGGATGTGACCCTCCGGTTTGTGGGCGAGGGCAGCGAGCTGCTGACCGTGTGGCAGAGCGATCCGGAGGCCGTCATTCTGGCGCCTCAGCCGGTGGCCACCAGTATTCTGATGCAGAACGAGAATGCCAGGACCCTTTTTGATATGACGGAGGAATGGGACAAGATCGCCGGCGGCGACAGCACGCTGATGATGGGCTGTGTCATCGTCCGCAATGAGTTTTTGCAGGCCAATCCCGGCGCGGTGGAGCTGTTTTTGCAGGAGTATGCCGCCTCCATCGAAAAGGCCCAATCTGACGTGGAAGGCACTGCCGCCCTGTGTGAGCAGTACGGCCTGATCCCCAAGGCGGCGCTGGCTCAGAAAGCCATTCCCTCCTGCGGCCTGACCTTCGTCACCGGCGCGGAGATGAAAACCGGCCTGTCCGGTTATTTACAGGTGATGTTTGACGCCAATCCCAAGAGCGTGGGCGGCGCGCTGCCGGGCGACAACTTCTACTACGGTGCGTAAGGCGCTGGGGAACGTCGGTGCGGTGCTGTTCTGGGTAGTGGTGTGGCAGCTGGCCGCCATGGCCGCCAACCGCTCGCTGCTGCTGCCCATCCCCACACCGGTGGATACCGCCCGCGCTCTGTGGCGTATGGCGCTGCAGGGCGGCTTCTGGCTGACGGTGGGTGCGTCACTGCTGCGGATCTGCGCCGGATTTCTGCTGGCGCTGCTGCTGGGAGGACTTTGCGCCTTCGCCGCCGCCCGGTGGCCGCTGTTCCGCCAACTGACCGCGCCGCTGGTGCAGCTGATCCGGGCCATTCCGGTGGCGGTGTTCACCATCGTGGTGTTTCTGTGGGTCAGCCGGCCGTATATTCCCAGCACCATCGTGTTTCTGACGGTGCTGCCCATCGTGTGGAGCAATGTGGAGACAGGCCTGCGCCACGCCGACCGGCAGTTGTCGGAGATGGCGCGGGTGTTCGGCATGGGGCACTGGGACGTGCTGCGGCGTGTCACCCTGCCCGGTATCCGGCCCTATGTGACCGCCGCCGTTACCACCGGCGTGGGCTTTGCCTGGAAATCCGGCATCGCCGCCGAGGTCATCTGCCGCACGCAGGGCTCTCTGGGGGATCTTTTGTGGAGCGGGAAAGCCGGTGTCAGCTATGACGAGGTGTTTGCCCTGACGGTGGTGATCGTGGTGTGCAGCGGCCTTTTGCAGCGAGCGGCCACCGGCCTGCGGCGAAAGGAGGAGCGCCATGATCCGTCTTGAACACGTGACCTTCGGCTATGGGCTGCAGAAAGCGGTATTGCGGGATATTTCTCTGGAGATCCCGGAGGGCGGGCGGCTGTGTCTGACAGGCCCGTCGGGAAAAGGCAAAACCACCGTGCTGCGGCTGCTGCTGGGGCTGGAAAAGCCCCGCCGGGGTACCGTCAGCGTACCGGAGGGTACGGCGTTCTCCGCTGTATTTCAGGAGGATCGGCTGCTGCCGTGGAAAACAGCGCTGGAAAACGTGGCGCTGTTCAGCGACGGGGAGACCGCCCGCCGCTGCCTGACGGCACTGGGATTGTCAGACAGCCTTACCGCCATGCCGGACGCCCTCAGCGGCGGCATGAAGCGCCGGGTGGCGCTGGCCCGGGCGCTGGCCCATCCCTTTGACGTGCTGGTGCTGGACGAGGCGCTCACCGGGCTGGACGGCGGTACGAAAGCCCGGTGCCTTGCGGCCATTGACCGGGCGATGGGGCACCGGACACTGGTGATGGCCACCCATGACGAGAGTGAGGCCGCCGCGCTGGGCGCGGAGATCCATCAGATATAAAAAATTCCGGGACAGCGTCCCGGAATTTTTTATGCGTTTTGGTATAGTTCCTTGTACTCCGCCGCTTCCTCCCGATACATAGCGGCGCTGGCACGGTTGGCGGAAATCTCCTTCTCCGTGACGGCCCGCCGCACTTTGGCGGGCATTCCGATCACCAGCGAACCGTCAGGGATCACGGCGTTCTGGGGTACCAGCGCTCCCGCGCCGATGATGCAGTTGCTGCCCACCACCGCGCCGTTGAGGACGATGGCGCCCATGCCCACCAGCGTATTGTCTCCCACGGTGCAGCTGTGGAGAATGGCGCTGTGGCCCACGGTACAGCCGCTGCCCACATGCAGCGGAATACCCCGTTCAATGTGCAGCACGCAGTTGTCCTGTATATTGGTGTTTTCGCCCACCACGATCTCGTCCTGCTCGGAGCGGATCACCGCGCCGAAAAACACGCTGCTGTGGGCGCCGATGCGGACGTTGCCCGCCACGGTGGCGGTGGGCGCGACAAAAACGGATTCGTGGATCTCAGGTTGCTTCATGGAAGAGTCTCCTTTTTACAGCTTGACGGTTCCGTGGTAGTCCACCGGAAGATCCCGTACCTGCCAGCGATGCTCCAGCGGCATAACGGAACGCTCCATTTTGCCGGCAAAGTCCTTGTCCCGGGTGATGCACAGGATGGTAGGGCCGGCGCCGCTGATGCACACGGCATTGCAGCCGTTCTGGTTGGCCAGCGCCTCGATGCGGTCATATTCCGGAATCAGGCGGCGGCGGTAGGGCTGGTGCAGCCGGTCCTGCAGCGACGCGGCGATCAGCTCCTCGCTGCCCTGCTCGATGGCCCGCAGCAGCACCGCCAGATAGCCCGCGTTGCGCACGGCGTCGCCGTGGGACACCATGGAGGGCAGTACCCGCCGTGCCTCATGGGTGCTGAGAGGGAAGTCCGGCGACAGCGCCACGAACCGCAGCTCCGGATGGGGCAGGTAGTCCACCGAATACACCTGACCGCCCAGCATCATGGAGGCGGTCAGACCGCCCAACAGCGCCGGGGCCAGATTGTCGGGGTGCCCCTCGATCTCCGTGGTCAGGGATAGCAGCTGCCGCTTGTCAAAGGGCTTGCCGGCCATGAAATTGGCCGCCGACGCGCCTGCGGCGATCAGGGCCGCCGAGGAGCCCAGCCCCCGGCACACGGGAATGTCGGCCTGAATGTGGATGTGGACCGGCGGCACGTCACCGCGGCGCAGCTCCTGCCACACCCGGGCATAGGCCACATAAGCCAGATTCTGTTCATTCTGATACTGCGCCTCGCAGCCGGAAAAGCCCAGCTCCTCCGCCAGCGTAAAGGTCAGGGTGTTATACAGCCCCAGCGCGCAGCCCAGTACGTCGAAGCCGGCGGCCAGATTGGCGGTGGTGGCCGGCACACGGATGGTTACTTGCTCCATACTGCTTCACCTGCCTTCTTCAGCACATAGGACAGCATGTCCTCCCGGTCGATCACGTCGTGATGCAGCACCCGGCGCTGCCGCAGACCCGCCAGATTGCGGGGAATGGGAACACCGGTCAATGCGTGAAGCCGCTCCATCACGGCGAACTCGTCAGCCTGCGGCGCTTCTCCCAACCCCTCCAGCACGGCGGCAGGGAACTTGTAGGGCGATGCGGTGGACAGCACCACCACCGGGGCGTGACCGCCGCAGGCAGCCTTGTAGTCCTGAGCCACCTGCCATGCCACCGCCGTATGAGTGTCCGCCAGATAGTGATGCTCCTTCCACAGCTTCCTGATGGCCGCCTTGGTGGCATCGTCATCGCAGCAGCCGCTCCAGAAGATGGACTGGATCTTCTCCAGCAGGGCCTGCGGTACCTGATAGGCACCGGTCTGTTTCAGCTGCTCCATCAGTCCTGCCACCAGAGCGGTGTCACCGCTGAGCAGATACAGCAGCCGCTCCAGATTACTGGACACCAGAATGTCCATGGAGGGGGAGACAGTCTTATAGAAGGGGCGATTCCGGTCATAGCGGCCGGTGCGCAGGAACTCCGTCAGCACGTTGTTGGCATTGGAGGCGCAGATAAGCCGGCCCACAGGCAGACCCAGCTCACGGGCGAAAAAGCCCGCCAGAATATCACCGAAGTTGCCGGTGGGTACGGCGAAATCCACCTTATCGCCCACGGTGATGCGGCCGGAGCGGCACAGATCCGCGTAGGAGCGGAAATAGTACACCACCTGCGGGGCCAGACGGCCGATGTTGATGGAGTTGGCGGAGGAGAGACGCACCTGCTGTCCCGCCAGCAGCTTTTGCTGCTCCACGGCGGAAAAGATCTCCTTAACACCGGTCTGGGCATCGTCAAAGTTGCCGCGGACGGCGCACACGCAGACGTTGCGGCCCTCCTGAGTCTCCATCTGCCGCTGCTGTACGGCGCTGACGCCGCCGTAGGGATAGAACACGATGATCTTTGTACCCGGCACGTCGCGGAAGCCCTCCATGGCGGCCTTACCGGTGTCGCCGCTGGTGGCGGTCAGGATCAAGATCTCGTCGTCCACGCCGCACTTTTCCCGGGAGGCGGTCATCAGCCGGGGCAGCATACTCAGCGCCACATCCTTGAAGGCGCTGGTGGGGCCGCGGAACAGCTCCAGCACCGCATCATCGCCCACCGGCACGGTGGGGGTCAGCTCCGGCGTCTCGAATTTGCCGTCGTAGGCGGCGCGGACAAGGGCGTCCATCTCCTCTTTGGAAAAAGAGGGCAGCAGCGCCGACAGGATCTCACGGGCCATGGACAGGGTATCCATCTGCAATATCGCCTGCCAGTTCAGTTGGATACCGGACAGCGACGGCATGGTGTACAGACCGCCGTCGGGGGCAAGGCCCTGCAGAACCGCCTCGGCCGCCGTGGCGTGGATGTTTGCGTTTCTTGTGCTCTGATAGTTCATCGTGGGTGAATCCTCCGGGTACTTTTCCCAAAAATTTTCTCGAAAAAAGCAAAAATTTCGCCTTGCATTTTCACGAAGAATATGATATATTGTTTCTCACAAAAAGTCAAGTGTTTTTTATATGAGGACAATATGTAAGTTTTTGTCTTTTTGTCCGTCAGAGAAAACACTTTGCACCTCACGAAAGGACGGTTGATATGTTAAAAGTAGCAAAATTCGGCGGTTCCTCCATGGCGGATGCCGTGCAATTTGCCAAAGTGAAGGCCATTGTGGAAAGCGATCCGGCCCGCCGCGTCATCGTGGTGTCCGCCCCCGGCAAACGGGACAAGGAGGATCATAAGGTGACGGATCTGCTGTATCTGTGCAGCGCCCACCTGAAATACGGCGTCAGCTGCGAGAAGATCTTTGCCCTGATCCGCAAGCGGTATCAGGAGATTGCCGATGACTGCGGGCTGACTCTGGACCTGAATCGGGAGTTCGATGCCCTGTGGAAGCGGATGTGTGCCGGCGAGGCGGATCAGGAGTATCTGGCCTCCCGGGGTGAGTACTTCGCCGCCCGGCTGATGGCGGAGTATCTGGGCTATACCTTTTTGGACGCGGCCCTGTGGCTGCAGTTCAAATTTGACGGCACCGTGGATCAGGAGGCCAGTTATGAGGCCCTGCGCAAGGCGGCGGACGGCCAGCGGGTGGTGATCCCCGGCTTCTACGGTTCCATGCCCGACGGCAGGGTGGTGACCCTGACCCGGGGCGGCAGCGATATCACCGGAGCGCTGGCGGCGGCGGCGCTGGACGCCGATGTGTACGAAAACTGGACAGACGTATCCGGTATCCTGATGGCGGATCCCCGCATCGTGGAGAATCCGGCGCCCATTCGCCGGGTGACCTACAGCGAGCTGCGGGAGCTGAGTTATCTGGGCGCCCAGGTGCTCCATGAGGGCACGGTGTTCCCGGTGCGGGAGAAGAATATTCCCCTGAACATCCGCAACACCAACGAGCCCACCCATGACGGCACCATGATCCTCAGCAGCATCGACGATGAAACGCAGGACGACAGCTTCATCACCGGTATTGCCGGCAAGAAGGGCTTTTCCATCATTACCGTCGCTAAAAGCGGCATGTCCTCGGAGCCCGGCTCTCTGCTGAAACTGCTGTCCATTCTGGCCAAGCACCAGATCAACGTGGAGTACGCGCCCTCCGGTATCGATACCGTTTCGCTGGTGGTGGAGGCCGCCAAGGTGTCCTCCTGCCTGTACAGCATTCTGGGTGAGATCCAGCAGGAGGTGCAGCCCGATACCATCCGCCTGACGGAGCATATCGCCGTGGTGGCGGCGGTGGGCCGGAAGATGGCCTTCCGTCTGGGCGTGTCCGGTAAGATCTTCAGCAAGCTGGGCGAGCACGGCGTCAATATCCGCATGATCACCCAGGGCCCCGAGGAGCTGAACATCATCGTGGGCGTGGAGGAAAAAGATTTTGAGCAGGCCATTCGTGTCCTGTATGACAGCTTTGTAAAGGAGGAAGTGGCAAAATGAAACAGTTTCGGGTAGGAATCCTGGGCGCCACCGGCGCGGTGGGCCGTGAGATGATGAAGATTTTGGAGGAACGCAAGTTCCCCGTGGCAGAGCTGCGTCCCATCGCCAGCGAGCGCAGCGCAGGCACCAAGCTGCCCGCAGGCGGCGGCGAGGTGGAGGTGGTGGCCGCCTCCGACAGTGCCTTTGAGGGGCTGGATCTGGTGTTGGGTGCGGCGGAGAATGATATCGCCAAGCAGTACGCGCCCGCCATCGTCAAGGCCGGTGCGGTATTCGTGGACAACTCCAGCGCCTTCCGTCTGGACAAGGACGTGCCGCTGGTGATCCCGGAGATCAACCCCGAGGACGTGAAGTGGCACAAGGGCATCATCTCCAACCCCAACTGCACCACCATCGTGTCGCTGGTGGCCATCAACGCCCTGAACCAGTTGAGTCCCATCGAGAGCATCGTGGCCTCCAGCTATCAGGCAGTCAGCGGCGCAGGCGCAGACGGCCCCATCGAGCTGATGGCAGAGGTGGACGCGCTGAGCAGGGGCGAAAGCTACCAGCCCAAGGTGTTCCAGTATCAGATCGCCTATAACGTCATCCCCCAGATCGGCGGCGAGGCCTTCGAGGGCTACACCTCCGAGGAGATGAAGATGCAGAACGAGGGCCGCAAGATCCTGCACCTGCCCGACCTGAAGGTCAGCTGCACCTGCGTCCGCGTTCCCGTGGTTCGCAGCCACAGCGTATCCATCGTGGTGCGTACCAAGGATAAGATCAGCGTGGCCGACGCCAAGGCCGCCATCGCCAAGGCGGCAGGCTGCCGCCTGGTGGACGATCTCAAGAACAAGCAGTATCCCATGCCGCTGGATACCTCCGATCAGGACATCGTGTTTGTGGGCCGCATCCGGGACGACCTTACCAGCGACAACGGCCTGAACCTCTGGTGCTGCGGCGATCAGGTGCGCAAGGGCGCCGCCACCAACACCGTGCAGATTGCCGAGCTGGCCATGGGCATCAAGTAAGACGCACCTATTGCGCATAAAAAACACAGCTCTCCGCGAAAGCGGAGAGCTGTGTTTTTTCGATGTATACGGGGATCATTCCCGCGTCAGATCATATTGGCTCTTGCTGCCGCCGTTCAACATTTCCAGTCCCAGCACGCTCAGGTCGCCGTCCCACTCCACATACATGTGATCCGGCGCGAACCGCATCAGGAAGCTCGTCGGCACTCTCTGGCTCCCGATGAAATGTCCGCCGGTCGTCTCGACCTTGAACAGGAAGCCATCCTCGCCATCCGGCAGGAGCTTATTGGAGTCGATGATGCCGCCGTAGTTTTCATAATCGATATCGGCCCAGCATTCTCCGAATTTCAGATAGTAGGTCACTTCCGCGCTGTATTTCCCGTTGTCGGCATATTCACTGGCCTGATAGTAAGTACCGTCGCACTCCGCCATATTGTTCAGCTCTTCCACGAACGCCATCCATTCCTCGTCGCCCAGCGGCGCGCCGCTGGCCAGCTCGCAGGCGTCATCCACCGAGATATACTCGCGGGAGCGGATGTCCTGCTCCAGCAGCTGCGCATAGCGGTAGGAGGCATCCTCCAGCTCGCCATAATTGCTGACCTTTTCTTTCTCCTCGCGGGACAGTGCATTATAGGCCCGGAACGCCTTTTTCAGCGCCCGCGCCGTCTTGTCGTTGATCTCGTCTGTCATCTGCGCCTTGACAGTCTCGATCCGTTCTTCCGTTTCTCTAACGGCTTTGCTTTTGCAGGCCGTCAGAGACAGTGCCATCACCAGAACCAGAAGCAGCGCTATGATCTTTTTCATCATCTTTTTTCTCCTCCGTTTTTTGCCGTCCGCCGGGATCGTCCCGTTTATTAATATAACTATTATATACGCTTCGCCCGGTCAAGGCAATTACCCGACTGCATAGTCGCGTATAAATTTTTGCCGGCTGCCCCGTCGCGGCACAGGAAAGAAGAACCACCTAAAGGTGGTTTTTCTTTCCATCATAAACCCGTTATCTGACCTTTACGCTGCCATAGGCGAAAGAGGTTTCCGATTCCAGCGTGATGTCGATGGTCATGGGCGTCTCGGTATCCGTAGCCAGCACCTCGGCAACGGGAATGTAGACCGCGTATTCGCCCTCTGTCAGCGGCGAAAGCTCCATACTGTCGCCTTTGCCGGAGGAATCGCTCCGCGTATAGTGGCCGGTGCCGTTGATCTCGCGGTAGTAGCAATACTTGCCCTCCTCGGTGCCGAACTGATAGCCGTCGCCATAATTGATGGTCATCTGCACACCGCCGGGGATCTCAAACACATTGGTATACGTATTCTTCACCGTGTAGGTGATCTCCATGAACAGCATGCCGTCATCCGTCACCCAACCGCTGCCGGATTCCGCGGGCGCATAGGTTTCTGCACCCAGCATGCGAGCATAATTGATTCCGGTGATGGTCACGTCGGCGATGCCGTTATCGCCAAGCGTCTCGCCCATGTTCACCTGCGGACGCTCCATGGGGACATAGCTGTAGGTATCGCCCTCCAGCCGCGTCACCTTGCCGTCCTCAATGACGATCTTATATTCTTCAATATTCGGCTCATATCCGCTTACCAGCGAGCCGTTTTCCACCCGGTAATTTCTGCTCTCGCTGGATGAGCCGGAACGGCCATTCTTGCTGTCCAGCTTCTTCACCGTATCCTGCGTAATGGTCATGGGCCATCCGTTATCCTCGCGTACCCATTCGCCGCACAGGTCGGCCATTGTCACGCTCTTGGCGGACACCTTGCCGCTGTCCTTGCCGCTATCGCTGCCGCCGCCTTCGCCGCTGCAGGCCACAAGACTCAGCACCATCAGCAGCACCAGCAGGATGCTTGTCAATCTTTTCATATTTGCTCCTCCATGTTGTTGTAATATGGAAATATGGAAAGGTGTACTTTTACAAATTGCAAAGCTACGCCTTTCCTAATACAAGTATACAGAAATTTCCCGCGTTTTCAAGGGGGAAATTAACGGTCAAGCGCAGAAAATACCGGTTTGCAAATGTACACCTTTCCAAATTTTTACCCGTTTTGTTTAAGGGAACTTTGCAAATTCCGCGGGAATAAGAAACCGGGACGGCATAGGCCGTCCCGGTTTCTTATTCCCGCCATGTGTCGCTGCTCTGGTCGAACATGACCTGCACGGCACTGTCCCTCGGCGGCGCGGCGCTTTTCAGTGACGCGTTCAGCGCGGAAAGCTCCTTGATCGCTCCGGCCAGCTCCTTGATCTCCCGCACGGCGATCTCGTCGCCGGACATGTGAGCCGCCGTCTCCGGCGTGGCAGCCGCTTTCAGGGCGAGACCTGCCGTATAGAACACAGATCCCAACAGAAGCTGCGCCTTCTCCGCCGGGAGGGAGCTGCTTTGGCCGCGGCTCCATGTGTCCGCCTGCCGTGCCAGCAGCGTCAGGCTTTCGGCGCGGAGACGTGCCATATCCCTGTCGGATACCAGACCGCAGCGCTGTCCCTCCGCCAGCAGCGACATGAGATAGGCCCGGCCGTCCAGCGCCTGTGGGTCAATGCGGCTGCGCCCTTCCAGCTCAGTCATTCGTGACCTCCTGCCGCGGCAGCGGTGCTGCATATCGTTGGCGCAGCTTGCGGGCCATCTCCGGCAGGGCCGTTCCCGCCAGCAATTCCAGCGAGCCGCGGCACTGTCCGTCAAAGGCGCGCTTCATATACGTCAGCAGCGCCGCGTCCCCCACACGGTCCTCCGTCTCATTTTTGAAGTGGTAGAACAGATCCACCAGTGTATGCAATGCCGCCTCATAGTTGTCCCGGGTCAGATACGGCGAGTCGCAGAAGGTCAGGATCAGCTGCTCCAGAATGCCGCCGCCCAGCTCCACACGCCCCGTCTTCCGCAGCGCTCCGGAGCGGGTATCCAGCAGCGCCTGGACCTGTGCCGGCGTCAGCTGCAGGCCGTATGCTGCCGTGGACGCATTGCATTCCAGCAGGGCTTCCATCTGTTTAGCCTGCGTCAGAGTACCGCCCTCTGTGAACAGTGTCAACCCAAGATCGAATGCCATGGCACGCCCTCCTCCGGAAAATCACGCAGAGCCGTTTCCGGCCCTGCGAAGTTACTATATATTATATTATACCACATTTTGGTGTTTTTCGCAATGTGTTCCGGCGAAACTGCCGCAAAAGGAGGGGCAGGAAAAACAAAAAGACCCCCGGCGGAGCCGGAGATCTGCCCTTCAAAAAAGAGGGGTGTATTTTACATTTTAGCACTGTGGTTTGCTAAATTCAAGGGGAACTTTCCAAATTTTTCAATTTCAGCGCAGGGCATGAAAACAGGCACTTTTTTGGCGCATATTTTGGATTATTTGCGGCTTGACGGAAGAAAATCATCCGATTACAATGTACCATATTTTTGTGAGCGTTCGGCTCCGCGGCCGGCGGAGCGGGTGCGTGAAAGGGAGCAGGGAACTGATGATGAAGTATGTATTTGTCACCGGCGGCGTGGTGTCCGGCCTGGGGAAGGGCATCTGCGCAGCGTCGCTGGGCCGTCTTCTCAAGCAGCGGGGACTGCGGGTGCGCAACCAGAAATTCGACCCCTATCTCAATGTGGACCCCGGCACCATGAGCCCCTATCAGCACGGCGAGGTATTCGTCACCGACGACGGTGCCGAGACCGACCTGGATCTGGGCCACTACGAGCGGTTTGTGGATGAGAGCCTGACGGGCCGCTGCTCCGTCTCCTCGGGACGGGTCTATTGGGATCTGCTGAACCGGGAGCGGCAGGGCGCGTTTCTGGGGGGCACTGTCCAGATCATCCCCCACGTCACCGACGAGATCAAAAGCCATATCTATGCCATGGAGCAGGAGGATGTGGACGTGCTGATCTGTGAGATCGGCGGCACCGTGGGCGATATTGAGAGCCAGCCGTTTCTGGAGGCCATCCGGCAGGTGGCGGTGGAAAAGGGGCGGGAGAACGTGGTGTACATCCATGTGCCCCTGATCGTCCAGATTCCCGGCAGCGGCGAGCTGAAAAGCAAGCCCACCCAGCACTCCGTCAAGGAGCTGCTGTCCCTGGGCATCCAGCCGGATATTCTGGTATGCCGCTCCGATGTGCCCATTCCGGAGGATATGCGCCGCAAGATCGCCCTGTTCTGCAATATGTCGGAGGAGTGCGTCATCCAGAACACCACTGCCGGTACCCTGTACGAGGTGCCGCTGCTGCTGCAGAAGGAGAGACTGGACGAGATCGTGTGCCGCAAGCTGGGGCTGGATTGTCCCGCGGCGGACATGACCCATTGGGCGGCCATGGTGGAGGACATCAAAAACGCCAAAAAGGAAGTCACCATCGCACTGGTGGGAAAATATGTCCAGCTGCACGACGCCTATCTCAGTGTCGAGGAATCCCTGTTCCATGCCGGTACCGCCTGCGGCGGGGTGGTGCATATCCGGTGGATCGATTCGGAGACCGTTACGCCGGAGAATGTGGCCCAGAAGCTGGCCGGCTGCAGCGGCGTGCTGGTGCCCGGCGGCTTCGGCGACCGGGGCATCGAGGGGATGATCGCCGCCGCCCGATACGCCCGGGAAAGCGGCCTGCCTTACTTCGGCATCTGTCTGGGTATGCAGATCGCCGTCATTGAATTTGCCCGCCATGTGCTGGGCTGGGCCGACGCACACTCCACCGAAATGGCGCCCCAGACCACCCATCCCGTCATCGACCTGATGCCGGATCAGGTGGGCGTCAGCAGCAAGGGCGGCACCATGCGGCTGGGCCAGTATCCCTGCGTGCTGGCGGCGGACAGCCGCGCCCGCGCCCTGTACGGTCAGGCGGAGATCAGCGAGCGGCACCGCCACCGTTACGAGTTCAACAACGATTTCCGGAACCGCATTACCGCCGCCGGACTGCTGCCTGTGGGTACGTCGCCGGACGGCCGTCTGGTGGAGATCGTGGAGAATCCCGCCCACCCGTGGTTCGTGGGCGTGCAGTTCCATCCGGAGTTCAAGAGCCGTCCTGACCGGCCCCATCCCCTGTTCAAGGGCTTTGTGGCGGCAGCTTTGGAGAAATAAGGAAAGAGCGACCCGTTACCGCCGGTAACGGGCCGCTCTTTCCTTATGGGAACATATTGTCCGCGAAGGCGGTCAGACGCACATCAATGCCGGGCAGCTTCACCGCCGCCCCGGCATCGTTGGCGGTCTCCAGCATACAGAACCGCGGCGGCAGACGAAACGCCTTGTTCATGCACAAAGCGGAGATCAGCTGCTGGGCCACGATGTCGCCGCCGGAGTAACCGGATACGATGATGGCGTACAGGTCCTTGTCGTAGAAAGGCGTGGTGCGGAACAGGGCCGTCAGCCGGTTGATGCAGGCGGTCAGGTTGGCGGCCAGCGCGTCGTTGTAGTTGGGACACAGCCACAGCACGCCGTCGGCATGGCTGATGGCGGGATACACCTCGTCCACAATGACGCCGCCGTAGAAGCAGCGGCCCTCCTCGCCGAAGTGGAGACAGGCGCGGAATTCACAGCCGTTGCAGTCGGCCACCGTGCCGTTGCGCAGGCTGACCACCCGGGCGTCCACCCGGCCCTCCAGCCGGGGCGCCATCCGTTCCCACAGGGCGATGGTGTTGGAGGTCTTGCGGTTGGAGGCGTGCAGCACCATCAGATGGGGCTGCTGCCGCACCGGAGGCGTGTCCGCCAGCAACCGCGCCACCAGTTCGGCGGCGCAGGCGGTGTAGGCGCTGAGACAGTCGGTGTTCCGCAGCATGGCCCGGATGTGGAAATTCTCCAGCGAGCCGGTGGCCTCGATCAGCGGCGCGCCCATGAAGGCGCAGCCCGCCTGATTGGCGGCAAATACCAGCTCCCGGGCAGCGGCCTTGGTATACAGCTCGCCGTCGCCGTCCACCAGCACCGCGCCGCAGCAGCCTTCAAAGAACTGCGGATCCTGCCGGATGGCGGACAGCATGGCGTACCAGCCCAGATTCACGCCGCCGTGCAAAAGGGAGAGGGCGAACAGCACCCGCTGTCCCCGTAAAGGCCGCAGCTGGTCGGGACGCTGTATCTTTACACAGGACCGCCCCTCCAGCGCATGGGCCAGCACCGCCGACAGGCGGGGATTTTCTTCGATCTGAGGGCAAATGACCGTCAATGGCTCCATCATGTCCGCCTCCTTCGTCAGATGATCTTGCGCAGAATATCCTGAGTCTCCGTCAGCCGGCGGAACAGGGCGTCGGGCAGCGGCAGGTCCTCCGTCTCCAGTCCCGCGGCGGTATAGCGGTTTTTCACGCCCATGAACACGTCCCCGAGACATACGCTGCCGTAGTGCCATTCGCCCCGCAGCGTCAGCAGCACGCTCAGCGCCGCCGAGGACAGGGCCGGCGCCACATAGGGCTTGAAGCCCAGCTCCCGCATTTTCAGATTGGCGGTCAGCGCCAGCTCCGTCAGTTCCCGGGACAGACCGTCTTCGTAGTGCTCTACCGAATTGGCGATCACAAGACCCGTGCCGTGGGGGCCGAAGGCCCGGCCCTCCGTCAGGAAGGCTGCAAACCGGGGATCCTGCTTGGCGTAGTAAGCGGCCCGGGCGTTCATCACGCCCAGCCCGTAGCCCTGTATCTGCTGGGGCAGCAGCCCCATACCGTCGTAAACGCCGTTTTCGTCCCGGTTGGAGGCCAGCAGCGCCGCCCGGGAGAGAGGATCCACCGGATCGGAGATCACGCAGAACAGGCCCCGGAATCGGGCGCAGCGCGCCTTACGGGCGTACAGCTCCACCAGCGTGCGGTTGGCCTGAAACTGCGCCATGCGCACGTCCTGCACGCCGCTGCCCACCGGGGGAATACCCTTGGAGGCCACGAACAGAAAGGCGTCGCAGTCGAACAGCCGCTCCTGAGACACGATCTCCACCGTGGGCATGGCGTCGTACCGCCACGGCCACGTCACCTGATTCAGCTCAAATTCCCACCGCTTGACGGCGGTCTCGTTGATGTCGCAGATGCCGATCACATCCACCGTGTCGCCGGCAAGCAGCTTCAGCCCCATGGCGATGGTACTGCCCACATCGCCGATGGCCAGAATGTGGACGCGCTTTTTCCCGGCAGCGGGCTGCCACGCGGCCATCTCACGCCACCGGGGATGGTCAAAGTTCACGGCCCGCAGGCCTTGGGGCAGCCACTTTGCCGCCTCGCCGGGAGGTGCCTGCGTCAGGGGAATGCGGCGGCTGTCCAGCCACGACACATCCTCCCGCGCCGCCGTCAGCTGGGACAGCGCGGTGACGGAAAAGGCGGCCCGGCCGCTTTCGGGCGGACGGCGGAAGAGAAACACGGGGTGCTCCCGGCTGTTCTCCGCCGGCGGCAGGGGCAGCGGCTGGCAGGAAATATAGTGATGTCCGTTTTCACAATACCGATACATGGTGGTCCCTCTTTCAGCGGAACAGGTTTTCCAGCCGCCGCAGCGTTTCCAGATCGTCCCGCAGATAGTCGGAAACCGCGCCGTCCAGCCGGTATTTCATTTTCCCCTTATCGGGGCACAGAGGCAGTACCACCGCCTCGCTGAGCCGCCGCAGCGTCAGATTGCGGGCATAGACCTTGCGGTAGGCGGTCTCCAGCGCCTCGATGATATACAGCGTGTTTTCGATGCAGGTGCGGGAGAAGTCATAGGCTGCGCCTGTGCCGCACTGGCGCAGATGCTCCGGATAGACATAGGGCAGTATCAGGTTCACCGAGGACTGTAAGCCGTCCCGGCCGGTGGCGCCGTGGGCCACCGTATCGCCGCCGATAAAGGGATAGAGAGTGGACTCTACATACCATGCCCGCAGATTGGGCACAAAATACACATAATCCACATCCCGGCCCAATTGCTGCGCCAGATCCCGTCCCTGACCGGACAGGATCCCCACCAGCACCTCCTTGATCTCCACCTGCTGCGCTTTGGCCAGCGGATCCAGCACCCCGATGCGCCGTCCCGTATGGAGCTGGTCGTCCACCAGGATCACCGGCCGGCGGAAGGAGTGGACCACCCGCATCTGATCGGCCAGCGGCGCGTAGCCGGGGAAAGCCTCGATCCACTGTGTTCGCCGGTCGGCGGCGAACACCTTGTCGGTGTGGATGGTCTTGGTGACGGTGTTGGGAATGGCTGCCCGCCGCAGCAGCTTGCCAAAGGGCACGCACATATACGGCCCCAGCACCCTTGGCTTGGTGGGCGTCATGGGCACGCCGTTGAGGGCGGTGATCTTCTCCACCAGCCGGTGCAGCACCAGCTGGGAGGAGATCGTGAAGATCAGACGGCCCGGATACAGGGCCACCAGCCCCAGCTTGAACCGCCGGCGGGCCATATGGATGGCGGAGAGCACTGTCTGGTCACCGCTGAAGGGCGGCTTGATGGCGGTCTCCACATTTTGCAGGAATACCACCGGCGCGCTCATGTCCGCCAGCAGCAGCGAGGAATCGCCGGCACGTACCGGGTGCAGGCCCTGCTGGCGCAGCAGGTCGTCCGCCGCCGGGCTGGCCGGAGCGTCCAGCGCCGCGAACAGCACCCACAGGCAGTCCTGCTCCATGGCTTGGGCGAACAGCTGCGTCAGCAGCAACTGCATGGATTCCGCATCCTCTCCGTACAGACCTGTGATGCACAACAGCTTTCCCGAGGCGGCGTTGCGCACCTCATTGACCCGGGCCGGGTCGCCCAGCAGGCCCAGCAGCTCCGTGACCCGCCGCTGGCAGAAGCATACGGCGGAGAGCAGTGTTTCGCCGCTGCGCAGCGTCATGACGCGATCATTCCTCCGGCGGACGCCCTCCGCAACGGCGGCCGGCATCCCCAGTGCCTGCAATTGGGACAGCAACGGTTTGCTCGCATCTGTCTCCTCAAAACGCAGCGTACCGGGGGACAGCAGCGGTTTATACTGCGGCTCCCGCAGATAAAGGCCCTGCTGATAGATATACTCCTGCACCACAGGGTCGATCAGATGGGAGATGTCCCGGTTCATGTCGATGTTTTCCCGGATGCGGGTGGAACTGATGTCCTCCAGCTGGGAGGGCAATTGCAGCTGCACCACCTTGCCGGTGATCATCCTCACATCGGTCTCCACGTCCTTATCCTCACCGTGGAGGGCGGATACCCGGCGGAACACGATATGGTTCATGCTGTGGACCGATCCCTTGCTGGGAGGCGCCTGATAGGAGGACGCCCCGTGGATCACGTCGGAGCCCACAATGAGGTACAGCTCCCGGTCGGCGAACAGCTGCCGCAGCCGCTGCAGGTCATCGGGATTGGCGATATTGATGGGAATGTTGTAGGGGAACAGATGTACATGGAACTCGTCCGCCACCGACATGGACACGATCCGGCGGCGGATCAGACTGGGCTGGGTCTTTTTCGACCAGGAGAATTCATCCACCGCCAGATACACCTCATAGCCCATGTCCCGGATGGTGTTGGCCAGTGCCTTGTGGGACAGGGTGAAGGGGTCAAAGGTGCCGGGGAAGAAGGCCACCTTCTGCCGGCTGTGGAACTGGAAGGGGCCGTTGTCGGTCTCATATCGGACGATAAACTGATAGATGCGGTACAGTGCCGCCGAGCAGTAGAGGTCGTTGAGGCCGCCGCCCTGATTTTCGCGGATCAAAAACAGCAGCTTGTGGGCGCACAGGGTAAACAGCCACGCCTTCCGCTCGTCGGGGAAACGGGGCGAGGAAAACAGCGTGTCGCCTATGACGTACATGGCCTCCTGCTGTACCGCCTCCCGATAGGAGGCCATACCCTTCAGCAGCAGCCCTGCCAGACGGCGCCGGCGACGGTCCCACACGGCTTCCTCCTCCGGGAAGCGCTGCGGGTACAACCGGTAGTTTTCCAGCACATATCCCGCCGTATCCAGCGCCGAGGACACCACGCTGTCGGCGGAGTGGCTCAGCAGCTCCGCCAGATAGTCGATCACTTCGTCCAGCTCCGCAGGAGGCAGCCACAGCATAAACGCCCCCAGATACTGGGGAATGTATTTGGAGAATTCGTAGTGTCCGGCCTCCAGCGCCTTGGACAGCTCCACGGCGATCTCGTTGCGCTCCCCACTGGTCAGACGGGGCGCAATGCCCAACAGGGCCCGGCCCGCCCGCTCACGAACCACCACCGCCTCACTGACGCGGATCAGATTGGCGAAATGGGCCGCGATCTGCAGGGCGCTGCCGCCGCCGCAGGCGGCATATCGGGACAGCAGCTCCACGTTGACCACCTTGATCACCCACGGCGTGGCGGTTTTCAGGTTGTCCAGCAGGATACCGGACAGCTCCTCCGGCTTCAGGGCGCCCACCGCATCCTCCACCGGCGTGCCGCATACAAGGGCGTATTGATACCGCAGGGAGGGCAGGGAAAGGAGCGGCATTTCCTGCCGCAGCAGCTTTGACCGGATGCAGATCGGATGCTCCTCCGGCAGGATTTGCCGGGCACGGAAGAAGAATTGCAGTGCCGCCGCCTGCAAAGAGGGGTTCGCGCTGCGGCACTGCGTCAGGGCGAACCCAGCTACATGCTCCGCCTGTTCCGGCGTCAGCAGCTTCAGGGGCAGATAGCACAGCGTGTCCGTCAGAGCCAGCGCGGCGCCGTCGTCCTCCACCTGAGGCGACTGGTAGTGCGACAGCAGCGCGGAGAGGAATTGCGCCGTCTCCTGGGGGTCGCAGTTCTCCAGCGTGGCGGATACCACCAGCTTGGCGGTGAAGCGAATGTGACGGATCTGCTGGGGCGTCAGCTTGTGGTCGGGATAGAACAGCAGGTTCAGATACTGGGCCCACAGGGCGAACTGGGTCTGCTCCACCGCCGCCTGTCCCGCCGAGGAGGGCAGCTCCTTCTTATAGCGCAGGCTGAATTTGGCCATCACCTGCCCCATCAGCGCCGCCGCCTGACGGCGGATATCCCCGTCAGGGTGCAGCAGCAATTCATAGAGAAAATACACCGTCTGGATCTTCTGATTGGGGGACAGATAGGTGGAATACGCCTCCAGCACACACAGATATGTCCGCACACGGGCCCAGTCCTTCTCGCTGCGGGCCTTTTCCAGCAGATCGGAAAACAGCCCCTCATGGCTGAGCCGGCGCATCATGTTCAGGTTATGCTCCACCGCCATCAGGCAGAAGGCGCGGTAATAGGCGTCAGGCGTCATCAGGGCGATGTCCGGCTGTTCCTCCGGCGCCGTGTCGTGGCCCTCCAGCGTCACGTCCACGCCCCGGGAACGCAGATATTCCTCGAAATCCCGCAGCTTGCGGTAGACGTACTCATAGCGGCGCGTTTTGGCGGCGTCCACGTGATCCAGCTTGTTGAGGATCACGTCAAAGGCGTCCTCCAGGGAGTACAGCGTCGCCGTTTCACGACCGTCTGCCTCCCGCCGCTGCTTGGCGCGGAAGTCGGCGTAGATCAGCAGCATGGATTCCACCGACAGGTTGGCCAGCTCCAGATCCCATGTGGAGTGGTTGCCGGCCACCTGCCCCACCTGGGGCAATCCGGCGCGGGTCAGCCACTCGTCGGTGTAGTAGTAGTGCAGATACGGCACCCGCTCCCCGGGCATACAGCCGAATTTTCCGATGTCGTGTCCGGCGGCCGCCGCGGAGGTGAGACCCAGATCCACCGCCACGCCGCTGCGGTGCAGGGCGCGTCCGGCGGTCATGGCCACATGGTGCACCATGGCGATATGCTGCAACGTGCTGAAGGGCGTCAGCTCGCTGCTCAGCCGCAGCAGCTCATAGACGAAGTCCTGCTGCCACACCTGCAAAAAACGGGCATAGAAGGGACTGCCCGCTGCTTCCGTTTCGGTGCAGAAGGCAAAATCCAGCTGCCAGTCGAAGGGCAGCGCCCGCCGCTCCTCCTCCAGCAGCAGCTGCAGCGCCAGCAGGGCACACAGGGCGAAGTCCTTCTGCTGCGCTGTGGCGTCCTGCCGCCGCCGGGGATACAGACGGGCTGTGGCGTTGCTGAACACATACGCGCTCCACCCGCCTTCGGGAACGGGAATATCATCAAAAATTCCGGCGGCGGTCTCAATCACGCTGCGGCAGTCCAGACGCTGTGATCTGGGCAAAAAGCCTTCGGCGAACCGTTCCCGCGCCCATCGTTCCGCCATGGTGCCGTCATGCAGGCGGGCGGTAAAAGCTGCGTCGCGGAATGCGTCCGTCCAGTGCTGCCGGAATATGGCTCTATATGTCATATAGATTCCTCCTCTTCCGCCCCATCGGGGCGTGTCAGATGGTATCGTAAATAAGCAGTTTTGCGAAAAGCATCGCAGGGTTTCGCGCCCACAGGCGCGAAAACGATCAAATTGCTTTACCGGTTGAGTGAAGTATAGCAAGCCTTTCCGACTCTGTCAAATGGGATTCCCGCAAAGGGATCTTATCCCTGCAAATCAGGCAAGGCCGCCGGCATTTGCCGGCGGTCTTATCACGTTCAGCCTTTGTTGACATGCGCCACAGCAGCTAACAGCTTTTCCATCTCTTCGGCGCGGGGGACACGCAGGCGGACGCTGCTGCGGTCCAGCGGCTCAAACTCCCCGCCGGAGCAGGTCAGCACACCCTGTGCCATCAGCAGTTCCTGCAGATCGGCACGGGGATCCCGATGCTGCAGCAGGCAGATCGGCACCCGGTCATCGGTGACCGCCATGGTGAGATTCCTGCCGCAGACGTCTCGCAAAGCCTGCTTCATGGCGGCAAAATCCGCCCCGTGGCTGTCGGCATAGCTGCGGTCGCTGAGTGCGGCGGCAGCCAGCTCCCGGGACAGCTCGCTCATCATGTAGGGGTTGGACACCTTGCTGATGTAACGGATCAGCTCCTGACCGGTGATGATGTATCCGGCCCGCAGTCCCGCCAGACCGAAGCCCTTGGAGAAGGTCCGCACAATGATGATATTCTTATACTTCGGCCCCAGTGTCACCGCCGATTCCTCCCGGGGCAGGAAGTCACCGTAGGCCTCGTCCACAATGGTGTACACACCCAGCTCCTCGCACTTGTCCAGCACCCGGCTGATGTCTGCCAGCGACAGGGCCTGCCCGGTGGGATTGTTGGGCCGGTCGATATACACCAGACTGGTGTCGGCGCTGATGGCGTCCACCAGATCCGACACCTCCATGCGCCAGCCCTCCTCACGGCGGGCAGGGATGCCGACGTATCGCATGGCCATCATGCGGGAATACTCCACCATATCGGTGAAGGAAGGCAGGAAGCCCACCACCTCCGCGCCCTTCTTGGCCAGAATGTTGCACAGCAGATACAGCGCCGACACGCTGCCGTCGGTCAGCACGATGTTTTCCGGTTCAATGAAGGCGTAGTCCGCCCAGTAGGCCACGATGGCGTTCCGGGGCGCATCGGAGTGGGGGTAATGGTAAAACCGTTCCGGATCAAAAGCGGAAAAGGCCTCCCGTACCACCGGCGGAAAACCGTAGGGATTCACACCCAGCGAGCAGTCCAGCGTGTCCGCCGCCGCGTGGGGCGTGTGTCCGGCATAGCTGCGCACCTGCGAGAGCAATTCATTTCTGATCTTCATGGAGACCGCTCCTTTCGCTTTTTTACCTACAATCTACCGCAAACGGCCGGATGTGTCAATCAAAATCGGGCAAGTTGCAAACCCAATACCATACAGGACACATTTTGGCATTGTTAAGGAATAAACAACCTATTTTTTGCTTTTTTCCTTGCATTTCTTGCCCTATCGGTATAAAATACTTAGCGAATATTCACACGGAAAGGTTTTGCACATACATGACTCATCCTTACAAGACCCGCGAAGGCGGCGCCACAGTCACCGTATTTGTTCCCTACGACTGTCAGAACAACTGCCCCTTCTGTATCAATAAACAGGAATATGCCGACTGCACCGGCTTTTCACTGGAGAAGATCCTTCAGTCTATCCACACGCTGGACGCCATCACACCCCGCTGCGATTTCGTGTTTACCGGCGGAGAGCCGCTGGCGGATCTGAAGGCCCTGCAGCAGATGCTGGATGCCATTCCCGCTACTCATAAGGTGTATATCAACACCACCTTTCCGGTGCAGGAGCATACCACGCTGGAGGAGATGCTGGACTTTACCCGGCGCAACAAGGATAAAATCACCTGCATGAATATCTCCCGCCATTTGCAGAAGTATGTGGAGGAGAGCCCGGACGAGATACTGGGCCGCATCGCCTGTCCCACCCGGATCAACTGCGTACTGTACAAGCACTATCCGGCGGACAAGCTGCCCGCCTATGTGGAGCGGTTCCTGCCCTACGGCATCCCGGTTCAGTTCCGGTATGACTATACCGAGACCACGCCGGAGAACCTGTACGACGAGGAGCATGACCAGATCCTGCATGACCTGCGCCGCCTGTTTACCTATAAGGGACTGGACGGCTGCCGCATGCGCAACGGCTTCCATTTTGTGTACAAGGGCCTGCACCTGACGTACCACAAAACGCTGCCCTATTCCACCATTGTGGAAAAGGGCGACGACGGTGTGACCTACGACATTCTGTATGATGTGCTCATCAAGCAGAACGGCGAGATCCACAGCGACTGGACCGGCGTGAAGATGGACGTGGATGCGTACCGCAAGGTGGTCTACGAGCCCTATGACCTTCATGTCATCAACGGCACCATTGATTTTTGACCGCAGGGAAAAGCGAAGGGGCTGTCTCACGAAAACAAGTGAGACAGCCCCTTCTTTTTTGGAGCAGGATACGGGAGTCGAACCCGCCTCCTCGGCTTGGGAAGCCGATGTACTACCGATGTACGAATCCTGCAAGCGGGACTATCATACCACACTTTTCCGCACATTGCAAGGCGAAAATCGGCGGCTGCCCGGAAAACCGCGCCATGTCCGCCGTGCAACGCATAGACCGCACCGCTGGGGCATATCATGACAGCAGAAAAAGGAGGGCTGTATATGAAACGAGCGGTGGGATTTTTGGCGGCGCTGGTGCTGGTGTGGAGTACGGTGGTGTCCTGTTGGGGCGTGGAGCTGTCGCTGACCTCCCATGCGGCGCTGCTGATGGAAAAGACGACGGGCCAGATCCTCTACGCCCAAAATGAGCATGACGCCATGCCGCCTGCCAGCGTCACCAAGATCATGACGGTGTTGCTGACCATGGAGGCCATCGCCGACGGCCGCATCGCGGTAGACGACGTGGTAACAGTCAGCGCCTACGCCGCGGGGATGGGCGGCAGTCAGGTGTATCTTTCGGAGGGCGAGCAGATCACGGTGGACGATCTGCTGAAGGCGGTGTGCGTTTCCTCCGGCAACGACGCGGCGGTAGCGCTGGCGGAGCATGTGGCGGGGGTCACGGAGCTGTTCGTGGAGCAGATGAACAACCGCGCCCGGGAGCTGGGCATGAAGGATACGCACTTCGTCAACTGTACCGGCCTGACGGCGGAGGGCCATGTGACCTCCGCCTATGACATCGCCCTGATGAGCCGGGAGCTTCTGCTGCACCATCCGGAGATCCGCCAGTACACCACTATCTGGATGGACACCCTGCGCAACGGCACCTTCGGCCTGAGCAACACCAATAAGCTGATCCGGTTTTATGAGGGGGCCACGGGACTGAAAACCGGCTTTACCCAGGAGGCCGGGTACTGTATGAGCGCCACGGCGGAGCGGGACGGCATGGAGCTGATCGCCACGATCATGAAGGGCGCCACTTCCGACAGCCGCAACGCCGACGCCAAAACGCTGCTGAACTACGGCTTTTCCACCTATACGCTGCTGGAGATCCAGCCGGAGGAACCGCTGCCGGCGCTGCCGGTGGTGCTGGGCGCGTCGGAGACTGTCAGCACCACGCTGCCGGAAGAGGGACGGACGCTGCTACTGGAGAAAAGTCAGGCGTCGGGTCTGACCCAGACGGTGGAGCTTCCGGCGGAGGTAACGGCTCCCGTCTGTGCCGGCGACAGGGTAGGCACCCTGACCGTCAGCCGGGACGGCGCCGAGGCGCTGGCCATTCCCATCGTGGCGGGAGAAACGGTGGAGCGGCTCACATGGGGGCAAACGGTGGCGCAAATGCTGCGCATGGCGATTTTCTGCCGGTGAACGCAAAGTTCCCCTTGTATTTTCTCTTTCTTCGATGTAATATAGGACTTTAAGAAAAGATGATTACACACAGGAATTTAGGAGGCATATACGATGATTAAGGTGGATCTTACCAATATTCAGAGCTTTCTGCGGCTGCCCTATGAGGCGGCGCTGTCTCCCCGCCTGCGCATTGCCCACAGCCATCTGCAGCAGGGCGACGGTCTCGGCGGCGAGTTCACCGGCTGGGTGCATCTGCCCCGGGACTATGACCGGCAGGAGTATGACCGCATCAAAGCGGCGGCTCAGCGGATCCAAAAGGATTCTCAGGCGCTGGTGGTCATCGGCATCGGCGGCTCCTATCTGGGCGCCCGGGGCGTCATTGAGTGCCTGTGCTCCCCCAATTACAACCTGAAAAAGAAGGATACCCCCAACATCTACTTCATCGGCAACGGTCTCAGCAGCGAGGCGCTGACGGAGGTCATGGAACTGGTGCAGGATGTGGACTTCTCCGTCAATGTCATCTCCAAGTCCGGCACCACCACCGAGCCTGCCGTAGCGTTCCGCTTTTTCCGGGAAATACTGGAGCAGCGCTATGGCAAAGAGGGGGCGGCCCGCCGCATCTATGCCACCACCGACGCCCATAAGGGCGCGCTGAAAGCCCTGGCGGACGCCAACGGCTACGAGACCTTCGTGGTGCCCGACAACATCGGCGGACGTTACAGTGTGCTGACGGCCGTGGGCCTGCTGCCCATTGCCGCCGCCGGCGTGGATATCGACGCGCTGATGGGCGGCGCGGAGGAAATGATGGAGACCTGCGCCGCCGCTGATATGGAGCATAATCCTGCGTGGCGTTATGCCGGCGCCCGCTATGAGCTGTACCGCATGGGCCGCAAGATCGAGATCCTGGCCGCCTATGAGCCGTCCTTCCGGTTTATGACCGAGTGGTGGAAGCAGCTCTACGGCGAGAGCGAGGGCAAGGAGAACAAGGGCCTGTTTCCCGCCAGCGTGGAGTTTACGGCGGACCTCCACTCCATGGGCCAGTATATCCAGCAGGGCGAGCGCCATCTCTTTGAAACGGTGGTGCGCTTTGGCCCCTCTGCCCACCAGCAGGAGGTGCCCTTTGACGAAGAAAACGGCGACGGCCTGAACTTCCTTGCCGGGAAATCCATGGATTTCATTGCCCGGCAGGCCATGGACGGCACGCTGCTGGCCCACGTGGAGGGCGGCGTTCCCAATATTATCGTGTCCGCTGACGCCAACAATGCCCATACACTGGGTGAGCTGATCTATTTCTTCGAGTATGCCTGCGGTCTGAGCGGCTATCTGCTGGATGTGAACCCCTTTGACCAGCCCGGCGTGGAGGCGTACAAGAAGAACATGTTCGCGCTGCTGGGGAAGCCCGGCTATGAGGAGCTGCGGGAAACGCTGCAGAAAAAGCTGCACGGCTGAGGCAGATTCACCAAAAACAAGACTGGTTTTTTTCATTGCTTTTTTTCGAAGGGTATGGTATCCTGTACACGGGAGTATAGCCATCTCCTATCTTAGAAAAAGGAGTGATTTCTTATGGTTAGATTGATTATGGGCGCTAACGGCGCGGGCAAAACGAAGCAGCTGATCGAACTGATCCATTCCGCGGTCGAGAACGAGAACGGCAGCGTCGTGTGCATCGAACCCAACGCCGATATGACCTACGACGTCAGCTATAACGTCCGTTTGGTCAATGCCAGCGAGTATCATGTAAATAATTATGAATGTCTGCGGGGCTTTATCAGCGGCCTGTATGCGGGCAATTACGATATTTCCCACGTATTCGTGGACAACCTCTGCAAGATCGCGGGCGACAAGGATCTGCAGGCGGTGGAGAATTTCCTGGGTTGGCTGGATCGGTTCAGCAACGAAAACAACGTGAAGTTCACAGTCACCATCAGCGCCGATGAGGATCTGGCCACTGAGGGCCTGCGCCAGTACACCTGATTCTGTACACAAAAAAGGACGGCTTGACAAACGTCAAGCCGTCCTTTTTTAATAGTTTCGCAAGCGGCGCTGTTTTACAACAGGCCGGGGATATTCAATCCGCCGGTCAGGCTGTTCATGGAATTGCTCATGGCCTCGTCAGCCTGACGCAGCGCCTCGTTGACAGCGGAGATCACCAGATCCTGCAGCATTTCCACATCCTGCGGATCCACCGCCTCCGGCTGAATGGTCAGCGCCTTCAGCTCCTTCTTGCCGCTGACTACGGCCTGCACCACGCCGCCGCCCACGCTGGCGGTGAAATCGGTGTTCTCCACATCCTCCTGGGCCTTGGCCATCTGCTGCTGCATCTGCATGATCTTCTGCTGCATCTGCTGCTGGCGCATCATCTGGCCCTGACTGCCGCCAAAGCCGCCTCTTGCACTGTATCCCTTTGCCATATCGTTTCGTCTCCTTATTTGATCTTGAAGTGTTCCAATTGTTGTCCTTTTGCCGCCAATTCGTCCAGAGCGTCCGCTTTTGCGCTCTCCCACGGCGGCGTCTCCGCCGATGGGGCAGGTGCGGGCGGAATGGGCGTCTCCTGCGGCGCGGACGCGGACTGCTTCCCTGCCGCCGCCGGCTTTGCCCCGGATTTGGGCACGCTGCCCACCTCCAGCCGCACCCGGACGGGATGGCCCAGCTCACCGGCAGTCACCTCACGCAGCACCGACAGCACCGCGGGGTGATCCAGAGAAGTCTTTACAAAGTCGTTCTGGCACAGCACGGTCAGGCAGTCGCCCTCCAACACGCCGGAGGCCATGTTGAGAAATACCCGGTCCTTTACGCTCAGCCGCCCTTTGTAGTGCTCAATGAGCCGGTCCCACACTGCCGTGTCGCCGCCGGCCGCTACCGCCGCAGGCGGGGTATCCGCCGCACTTTGCACCGGCGGGGCCTGTTTCGGTCTTGGCGGCGGGGCAGGGGGCGCCTCGTCGGGAATGTCAAACACCCGCTCGCCGTACTCCTCCGGGAGAGGCGGCGCTTCATACCGGGTCTCGATGGGGGGGTGTTCCACTGGCGGCGCAGGACTGACCACCGCCTGTTTCGGTGCGGCAGGCGCGGCGCGCACGCCGCTCTCTTCCAGCGCCGCCACCCGTTCCGCCAGCGCCGTCAGGTCGCCGCTGAGGGTCTCGTCGCACAGCTTCAGCAGACACAGCTCCGCGTCGGTGCGGGGCCGGATGCTGTCGGGCAATGCGGCGCAGCATTGCTGCAGGGTATCGGTCAGATACAAAAACCGGCGCATGGGCAGCTGACCGCTCAGCTCCGCCAGTGTCTTTCGGTCGTACAGTCCTGTCAGCAAGGAGCTGCCGCCCTCCGGGGCGGCTTTCATAACGGTCATGTCCCGGGCGAGGTCGCTCAGCTCGCTCAACAGTGCCGCCACGTCCTTGCCGCCGCGATACAGCTGGTCGAACAGCGCCAGCGCGTCGCCGGTGCGCTGCTCCAGCACGCACCGCATCAGCTGCACCGTCTGCGCCGCTCCGGCAAGGCCCAGCACCTCCAGCACGGCCCGGCTGTCGATAACGCCCTCCACGGCCCGGCACTGATCCAGCAGCGACAGCGCGTCCCGCATGGCGCCGTTGGCCATCCGGGCCAGCAGCTCAGCCCCGTCGGAGGACAGGTCGATCTGTTCTTCACCGGCGATATACAGCAGCTGCTGCTGAATATCCCGGGGCAGCAGGCGCTTGAAGGAAAAGCGCTGGCAGCGGGAGAGAATGGTGGCCGGCACCTTGTGCAGCTCGGTGGTGGCCAGAATGAACAGCAGATGCTCCGGCGGCTCCTCCAGGATCTTCAGCAGCGCGTTGAACGCCGCGATGGACAGCATGTGTACCTCATCGATGATATACACCCGCTTTTTCAGCACGGAGGGGGTGTATACCGCCTCCTCCCGCAGCGCGCGGACCTGATCGACGCCGTTGTTGGAAGCGGCGTCCAGTTCCGTCACATCCAGCAGTGTTCCGCTGTCGATGCCCCGGCAGGCGCCGCAAACGCCGCAGGGCGCGCCGTCTATAGGGTGTTCGCAGTTGACAGCCTTGGCCAGAATGCGGGCGCAGGTGGTCTTTCCCGTGCCCCGTGTGCCGGTAAAGAGATAGGCATGGCCTACCCGGCCCTCCGCCACCTGATGCTGCAATGTGGAGGTGATGTGGGCCTGTCCCACTACCTCGGAAAACGTCTTGGGCCGCCATTTGCGGTACAGGGCCTGATACATCCGGCCGCCTCCTTTCTCGAAAAACGGAAAAAGAGTCCTCCCCACGCAGCTGCGGAACCGGCTCCCTCGCGGCACATGGCTATCCCTCTTAATGCTGCTCGGTTCCCCGCCTGACATGATTCGTGGGCATCCATTGCGCGAGACCGGCTCCACAGCTGCCTGCGGAGGACTCATACCAGCGTATTATACACCAAAGTTTACTGTTTGGCAACAATGAGTTTTCCGCAGGGACTTGCATTTTTCCCAAAATGGGCTACAATAGCTTTCAGAAAGAATCACTTGCTGCAACCACAGCAGAAGAAAAGAAGGGTATGATATGACAAAAATTGACATTATTTCCGGTTTTTTGGGTGCGGGTAAGACCACGCTGATCAAAAAGCTGCTGGCCGAGGCCTATCAGGGGGAAAAGCTGGTGCTGATCGAAAACGAGTTCGGCGAGATCTCCATTGACGGCGGCTTTTTGAAGGACAGCGGCGTGCAGGTCAGTGAGATGTCCTCCGGCTGCATCTGCTGCTCGCTGGTGGGCGATTTCAACAAGGCACTGAAGGAAGTGCACGAGAAGTACCAACCCGACCGCATCCTCATCGAGCCCTCCGGCGTGGGCAAGCTCAGCGATGTGATCGTGGCGGTGGAGAACACCGTCAAGGATGTGCCGGACATGAAGCTCAACAGCTTCGTCACCGTGGCCGATGCCGGCAAGGTGAAGGTCTATATGAAGAACTTCGGCGAGTTCTATAACAACCAGATCGAGTCCGCCGGTACCGTTATCCTCAGCCGTACCCAGAAGCTGTCTCAGGAGAAGCTGGAGGCGGCTGCCGCCCTGCTGCGCCAGAAGAACCCCACCGCCGCCATCATCACCACCCCCTGGGATCAGATTGACGGCAAAACCATTCTGGCCGCCGTGGAAAAGGTGTCGCTGGCCGACGAGATGCTGGAGAAGATGCGCGCCGAGCATGAGGCCGACGAGCACGAACACGAGCATCATCACCACCACGACCATGATGACCACGATCACGACCATTGCTGCCATCATCACGATGACCATGATGACGATGACGACCATGAAGAACATCATCACCATGACCACCACGACCATGATCACGAGTGCTGCCACCACGACCATGACCACGACCACGACCATTGCTGCGACCATGACCATCACCACCATCACCATGCCGACGAGGTGTTCACCTCCTGGGGCGAGGAGACGGTGAAACCCTTTACCGAGCCGCAGCTCCACCAGATCCTCACGGCGCTGGATGGCGGCGACTATGGCCAGATCGTCCGTGCCAAGGGCATTGTGCCCGCTGGCGACGGCAAGTGGCTTCACTTCGACTATGTGCCGGAGGAGCATGAGGTGCGCTTCGGCCCTGCCGACTACACCGGCCGCCTGTGCGTGATCGGCGCCCATCTGGACGAGCATAAGCTCCATGAGCTGTTCGGCCTGTAAGGAGAACACAGTTTTATGGATATTCCTGTTTACCTCATTGCCGGCTTTCTGGACGCCGGTAAGACCGACTTCATCAACGGTATCCTGCGGGACGGCTTTGCCAGGGAGGACCGCACGCTGCTGATCTGCTGCGAGGAAGGCGAGAACGAATACGATCCCAAGGCGCTGGACAACGTGTTCACCTATACCATCGACGACCCGGAGCAGATGACCCCGGCCCTGTTCAAGAAGCTGGAAAAGCAGTACAAGCCCCAGCAGGTCATCATGGAGTACAACGGCATGTGGCAGCTGGAGCCGCTGTACCGCACGGGTCTGCCGGCCAACTGGATCCTGTACCAGATCATGGTGCTGGTGGACGCCAACACCTTTGAGATGTACGTCCGCAACATGGGCCAGCTGATGATGGAGAAGATCGCCAACGCCGACCTGCTGATCTTCAACCGCTGCAACGCGGAGCTGCGGCAGCAGCTGCGCAGCCGCAACCTGAAGATGGTCAACCGCCGCGCCGACATCTATCTGGAGAACGCCGACGGCACCAGCGAGGAGTATATGACCCCCGACATGTCCCCTTTCGACCTGAGCAGCGGCCATCTGGACCTGCCCGACGAGGAGTACGGCGTGTGGTATGTGGACCTGATGGACAACACGGATCGCTACGAGGGCATCACCGTTACCTTCAAGGCGCTGATGTGCCACTCCAGGAAGTTCAAGGGCGTCCATTGTCCCGGCCGCTTCGCCATGGTCTGCTGCGAAAACGACATGCAGTTCCTGGCGCTGGTGTGCAAGGGCGAGGGACTGGAGAAGTTCAAAAACCGTGACTGGGTGGAGCTGACCGCCACCGTTCACAAGGAGAACTGCGCCGCCTATCAGGGGGACGGACCGGTGCTGTATGTCTCCGACATCCACGCCACGGAGAAGCCCCAAAACGAAGTGGTCAGCTTCTGAATCGCATAAAAATTCCGTTTCCGAAAGGAAACGGAATTTTTGCTGTATCAACGCTTCGACCCGAACCGGGGCCGGGATATGGTTCGCTGCGTTATTGTTTCCGGGCGGTGCGGTATTCATCGCCGGGCCGCCAATAGGGGCACGCTTCGCTGTGACCGGATAAAAACCGCGCCATCTCGTCCTCGTCCAGATCCATCTCGCACACATAGTCGTCGTATGCCTCGTCATAGTTGTAAAACGCGCAGCTTTCGCATTTGTCCACGGTGTGCGCCCCCTTTCCGATGCCGCCATTATACGGCGTGGGAGGGCGGCGCGTCAAGTCAGAACAAAAACTCCTCCAGCAGCGCCGGACGCATGATGGACACCTCATAGGCGGTGCGCTCCGTGGACACGCCGTTTTCCACCTTGGTGTATGTACGGCTCTGGATCCGCCCCTCCACCGTCAGACGGTCGCCGGTGGTCATGGAGGCGGTCTGCTGGGCCACGGCGCCCCACGCGATGCAGGGCAGATAGTCGGCCCGCCCGTAGCGGCGGTTCACCGCCAGCAGCAGATCACAGATCTCCCGGCCCAGAGGCGTGCGCCGCAGTACCGGCGGCTTGCACAGCGTGCCGGACAACTGGATCAGATTGAAGGGCGTCTCGCCGCCGGTCTCCAGCGTGTGGGCGAACACGGAGATCACCAGCCGGCTGCCCAGTCCGCTCTTGTTGTTGAAGGAGCGCAACTGTCCCCGCACGGTGACGGTGTCGCCCACCGACAGCGGCACGATCCCCAGCTGCGGCGCCGAGATGATAACGGCCAGCTTGTCCGCAAGACCGCTGAGCCGCTCCACCGACAGCGTGAATTTATAGAAGGAAAGCCCGTGATTGGTATGGCTCAGCACCGGCGCGCTGTCCACCGTGCCGCACAGCTGTACGCGGTTGAAGTTATTGTCCATGTGATGTCCACCTCGTTTGTTGATATGCCACAGCCTATGCGCCGGTGCGAAAGAATATGCTTTTCAAACCCATCGCTTTCTGGTATACTGGAGAAAACAGTGGGGAGGAACTTACCATGCGTTACAAAGGAAAGGTCTACCGTCCGCCCAGTGAAGCCTACAGCCTCATCGTTCAGGTGACCTACGGCTGCAGCCATAACGGCTGCGCGTTCTGTGATATGTACGACGACAAGCACTTCGCCATGCGGCCCATGGAGGAGATCCGGGAGGATTTTGAAATGGCCCGGCAGGTGTACCGCCATGTGGAGCGTGTCTTTCTGGCGGACGGCGACGCGCTGATGCGGAAAACCGACGATCTGGTGCAGATCCTGGGGCTGATCTACGGCCTGTTTCCGGAGTGCCAGAGGGTGACCTGCTATGCCTCGCCCACCAGCCTGCAGATCAAATCGGAGGATGACCTGCGGCTTTTGCGGCAGAAGGGCCTGCAAATGGTCTACATGGGGCTGGAGTCCGGCTGCGACGCGGTGCTGGAGCGGATGAACAAAGGCCACAACGCCGCCGCTATTGTGGCGGCGGGGCAAAAGGCCCGGCGCTGCGGCATGGCGCTGTCGGTAACGGCCATCTCCGGCCTTGGCAGCGTGGAGCTGTGGCGGGAGCACGCCATCGGCACGGCGGAGGCCCTCAGCGCCATGAAGCCGGAGTATATCGGCCTGCTGACGCTGATGGTGGAGCACGGCACGCCACTGGAGCAGTGGGTGCGCTCAGGGGAGTTTACCCTGCTCAGCCCGGTGGAGGTGCTCAAAGAGACGGAGCTGTTCCTGCAGCACATCGACGCTGAGGGCAGCGTGTTCCGCATGAACCATGCCAGCAATTACCTGACGCTGAAGGGCACCCTGAACCGTGACCGTCAGGCGCTGCTGGACAAGGTGCAGACGGGCCTCACCGGCGCCGGACTGAAGCCGGAGTTTATGCGGGCGCTGTAAGAACGGGCTGTTTTCCATAAAAAGACCGCCTTTTTACACAAAAAGACTTGACATTCTTTGTCACGAGTGCTAAAGTACGTTCATACCAAAAACCGTTGAGTAAGAGGAGTATCCGTACAGGAACCTTTCAGAGAGCCGCGTATTTGGTGGGAGCGGGGCAGTGGAATGTACGGTGAATGGACTTACGAGGGCGGGGAGAAAGCTCAGACTACGGAGCGAGTAATACCCGACGGCAGCCGCGGCCGTTATCCCGGCGGAGCGCATGATGGTGCGTGCAGAGCGGGCGATTTTACGCCAATGTGGGTGGTACCGCAGGATTTGTTGTTTCACATCCTGTCCCATGGGATTTCCATGGGACAGGATGTTTTTTTGTTTTTAAAATCGTTGACATACAGAAAGGAATACGGCAATGGGAAAGATCATTCTGACAGGCGACCGTCCCACCGGACGGCTTCATGTGGGCCACTATGTAGGCTCTTTGCGCAACCGCGTAACGCTGCAAAACAGCGGCAGGTATGAAAAGCTGTTCTTCATGATCGCCGACGCCCAGGCGCTGACGGACAACTTCGACCATCCCCAGAAGGTGCGGGACAACATCCTGGAGGTGGCGCTGGACTATCTGGCCTGCGGCATCGACCCGGGAAAATCCACCATTCTGGTGCAGTCCCACGTCAGCGAACTGACGGAACTGTCCTTCTACTATATGAATCTGGTGACGCTGGCCCGGCTGGAGCGCAACCCCACCGTCAAGTCGGAGATCCAGATGCGGGGCTTCCAACACAGCATCCCCATGGGGTTCCTGACCTATCCCGTCAGCCAGACGGCGGATATTACCGCCTTCATGGCCGACACGGTGCCTGTGGGCGAGGACCAGCTGCCCATGCTGGAGCAGGCCCGGGAGATCGTCCGCAGCTTCAATGCCCTCTACGGCGAAACGCTGGTGGAGCCTGCGGCGCTGCTGCCGGATAACGAAGCCTGTCTCCGTCTGCCCGGCACCGACGGCAAGGCCAAAATGAGCAAATCCCTCGGCAACTGCATCTATCTGGCGGACAGTCCCGATGACATCCGTCAGAAGGTGATGAGCATGTACACCGACCCCAACCATCTGCAGGTGTCCGACCCCGGCAACACGAAGGACAATCCGGTGTTCCTGTATCTGGATGCCTTCTGCACCGACGAGCACTTTGCCCGCTACCTGCCGGACTACGCCAATCTGGACGAGCTGAAGGCCCACTACCAGCGGGGCGGTCTGGGAGACGTGAAGGTAAAGAAGTTCCTCAATAACGTCCTGCAGGAGACGCTGGAGCCCATCCGCACCCGCCGGCAGGAGCTGGCAAAGGACCCCGCCGCCGTTATGGAGATCCTGAAAGAGGGCAGCTTCAGGGCGCAGGCCGAGGCCGCCAAGACCCTCAGCAAGGTGAAGCACGCCATGCGGATCGACTATTTCGCGTAAGAAAGCAACGATATCAATAATAAATAAAGGAGAAAAGTACCATGAAAGAGCTGAAAGACAGAAACATCCCCTACAAGATTTACCTCACCGAGGATGAGATGCCCAAATATTGGTATAACGTCCGGGCGGACATGACCAACAAGCCCGCGCCGCTGCTGAACCCCGCCACACTCCAGCCCATGACCGCCGAGGAGCTGGGCGGTGTGTTCTGCGCCGAACTGGTGAAGCAGGAGCTGGACGATACCACCGCCTATTTTGAGATCCCCGAGGACATCCGCAACTTCTACAAAATGTACCGTCCCTCTCCGTTGGTACGGGCTTACTGCCTGGAGGAGCAGCTTCAGACCCCGGCGAAGATCTACTATAAGTTCGAGGGCAACAACACCTCCGGCAGCCACAAGCTGAACTCCGCCATTGCCCAGGCCTACTATGCCAAGCAGCAGGGACTCAAGGGCGTCACCACCGAGACCGGTGCCGGCCAGTGGGGCACGGCCCTCAGCATGGCCTGCGCCTATCTGGGACTGGACTGTAAGGTGTTCATGGTGAAGTGCTCCTATGAGCAGAAGCCCTTCCGCCGTGAGGTCATGCGCACCTACGGCGCCGACGTGACACCGTCCCCCTCCATGACCACTGAGGTGGGCCGCAAGATTCTGGCGGAGTTCCCCGAAACCACCGGCTCTCTGGGCTGCGCCATCAGCGAAGCGGTGGAGGCCGCCACCACCCGGGATGGCTATCGCTATGTGCTGGGCAGCGTTCTCAATCAAGTGCTGCTGCACCAGTCCGTCATCGGCCTTGAGACCCAGACGGCGCTGGAGAAGTACGGCATCAAGCCCGACATCATCATCGGCTGCGCCGGCGGCGGCTCCAATCTGGGCGGTCTGATCTCCCCCTTCGTGGGCCAGATGCTCCGGGGCGAAGCAAACTACCGCGTCATCGCCGTGGAGCCCGCCTCCTGCCCCAGTCTGACCCGGGGCAAGTTCCGCTACGACTTCTGCGACACCGGCATGATCTGCCCCATGGCCAAGATGTACACCCTGGGCAGCGGCTTCATTCCCTCGGCCAACCACGCCGGCGGCCTGCGCTACCACGGCATGAGCGGCATTGTCAGCCAGCTGTACCACGACGGCTATCTGGAGGCCCGCAGTGTGGAGCAGACCAGCGTCTTTGCGGCGGCGGAGCAGTTTGCCCGCTGCGAGGGCATCCTGCCTGCGCCGGAGAGCAGCCATGCGATCCGTGTGGCCATTGACGAGGCCGTCAAGTGCCGCGAGACCGGCGAGGCCAAGACCATCGTCTTTGGCCTGACAGGCACCGGCTACTTCGACATGGTGGCCTACGGCAAGTATAACGACGGCGACATGGGTGACCAGATCCCCACCGACGCCGATCTGGAAAAGGGCTTCGCCACCATTCCCAGCTTCCCCGGCAACGAATGATCACCCTTGACTGCGGCGAAAAACAGCAGGAGCTTTACATGGCTCCTGCTGTTTTCTTCTCAAGAAAAAATGTCTTGTCGGGACGATTGACAACATATCACGGATACGGAGAAATTTGTCTGAAATGGCGCGGGAATAGAGTAAATTTTTTCTAAGATGACGCATAAAATTCCATATCTGTTGTTGACAACCACCCCATACTTTGTTAAAGTAATGTCAATGATGAAGGTGAGAGGAACCAACATCGGAAAAAGCAATATGGGCATATAAGCAGGCTGCACACCATATGGACGGTGGCGCGGCGAAAAAACCATTAGGAGGATTACACATTGAAAGATTGGGATCGTTTAATCACGGTGGAACAGATGGAAGCCGCCACGGCCGCTCTGCTGGAAAACGGCATCAAGGTCGGCGCGGATTCGTGGCAGCAGCGCGCAAAGAATCAGACCCCACACTGCGGTTTCGGTGAAGCCGGAACCTGCTGCCGTATTTGCTCCATGGGTCCGTGCCGCATCACCCCCAAAGCGCCCCGGGGCATCTGCGGCTGCGACGTCCACGGCATTGTGGGCAGAAACTATCTGCGTTTCACCGCCGGCGGCTCCGCCACGCACTCCGACCACGGCCGTGAGATCATGCATACCCTGTACCAGACCCGCGAGGGAGGCAACTATCAGGTCAAGGACCCCGAGAAGCTCAAGCGCATTGCCAGAGAGTGGGGCGTGGAGACCGAGGGCAAGGACATCTATGATCTGGCCCACGAAATCGCCGAGATCGGCCTGCTGGAATACGGCAAGCCCTTCGGCACCCAGCGCTTCCTCAAGCGCGCGCCCGAGCATACCCAGAAGCTGTGGAGTGAGGCCGGCATTGAGCCCCGGGCCATTGACCGCGAGGTCTCCCAGTCTCTGCATATGACCCATATGGGCTGCTCTTCCAAGCCTGAGGCCCTGATCCGCCAGTCCCTGCGGGCCGGCCTGTCCGACGGCTGGGGCGGCTCCATGATGGGCACTGAGTTCTCCGACGTCATGTTCGGCACTCCCAAGCCCATTGATACCACCGCCAACATCGGCGTGATGGAAAAGGATAACGTCAATATTATCGTCCACGGCCACGATCCCTCCCTGTCCGAGATGATCGTGTTCTATGCCAACGACCCGGAGATGATCGCCTACGCCAAGGAAAACGGCGCCAAGGGCATCACCGTGGCCGGCGTCTGCTGCACCAGCAACGAGGTGACCATGCGTCACGGCATCCCCATGGCCGGCAACTTCCTGAGTCAGGAGAACGTGGTGCTGACCGGCGCCTGCGAGGCCATCGTGGTGGACGTACAGTGCATTTTCCCGGCACTGGGCCCTCTGTCCAAGTGCTTCCATACCAAGTTCATCACCACCTCTCCCATTGCCCAGATCCCGGACTCTGATTTCATCGAGTTCCATGCCGAGAGCGCCGGTGAGAACGCCAAGGCCATCGTCAGAACGGCCATCGAGAACTTCAAGAACCGCCGCCCCGAGCTGGTGAACATTCCCGACCTGAAGACCAAGGCCCGCGTGGGCTACTCTGTGGAGGCCATCAAGAAGGAGCTGGACGGCGTGTGCAACTCCCATGTGGATACATACGGCACCACCAAGCCGCTCATTGACTGCGTCAAGGCCGGCGTGCTGCGGGGCGCGGTGGCCATGGTGGGCTGCAACAACCCCAAGGTCCGTCCCGACACCGCCCATATCGAGCTGATGAAGAAGCTGCTGAAGAACGACATCATCGTCATTCTCTCCGGCTGCTCCGCCCAGGCTGCCGCCAAGGCCGGCCTGATGGATCCCGACGCCAAGGAGTACTGCGGCGAGGGTCTCAAGCGTGTGTGCGAGCTGGTGGGCATTCCCCCTGTGCTGCACATGGGCTCCTGCGTGGATATCTCCCGCATGATGATCCTGGCCTCTGATATCGCCAAGGATTGGGGCATCAACATCTCCCAGATCCCCCTGTGCGGCTGCGCCCCCGAGTGGATGAGCGAGAAGGCCGTGTCCATCGGCAACTACGTTGTCGCCACCGGTATCGACACCTATCTGGGCGTGGATCCCTACACCAAGGGCTCCAGCGAGGTGGTGGAGCTGCTGCAGGGCGAGCACGGCGTCAAGGATTGGGTGGAAGCCCACTTCATCGTGGATACCGATATCGAGAGTCTGGGCGACAAGATGATCGCCGGCATCGAGGCCAAGCGCGCGGCGCTGGGCATCTGATAAACGCTGTATCTAAAGGAAAGGTCAAACCAATGAAAGTAGCGATCACCGGAAAGGGCGGCGTGGGCAAAACCACCCTCTCCTCCACACTGGCCCGGCTGTACGCCGACGAAGGGCGCACCGTGCTGGCCGCCGACGTGGATCCGGACGCCAATCTGGGACTGGCGCTGGGTCTGACGGAGGAGGAGGTCAATGCCATCGTCCCCATTTCCAAAATGCGCCAGCTGGTGGAGGAACGCACCGGCGCCACGTATACCAACAAATTCTTCAAGCTCAACCCGCAGGTAAGCGATATCCCTGATAAGTTCGCCCGTGACATCAACGGCGTCAAGCTGCTGGTGATGGGCACGGTGGAAACCGGCGGCGGCGGCTGCGTCTGCCCCGAGCATGTGATGCTCAAGTCCATTCTGTCGGCGCTGGTGTTCCGCAAGGACGACGTGGTCATTATGGACATGGAGGCGGGGCTGGAGCATCTGGGCCGGGGCACCGCCGGGTGCATGGACCGGTTCATCGTGGTCATCGAGCCGGGCGCCAGAAGTGTGCAGACCTATGAAAAGGTGAAGCAGCTGGCGGCGGATCTGGGCGTCACCAGGGTAGACGTGGTGGCCAACAAGATCCGGGACGACAGTGACCGGGAATTTGTCCGCGCCCGCATTCCGGAGGAAAACCTGCTGGGCTTTATCAGTTACGATCCGGAGGTTATCGACGCCGACCGGCGGGGCCTTTCCCCCTACGATGTCAGTCCTAAGGCCGTGGAGGAGATCCGGGCCATCAAGGCGCGCATCGACGAGACTTGAATGATTGAAAGGATGAAACAGATCAATGGGATTATTTGATAGAGTATTCAGAGGCTCCGACGAGATGTTTGCCAAAGCGGAGGCAGAGATCAACGCCGTCGTCGCCGAACTGGGCGAGTCCGCTCCCATGAAGATGCCGGACACGGCCTACTACCTGTCCTGCATTTACGCCTATCTGGGCAAGAAGGTCACCACGCTGGGCGAGCTGCGGGACGCGCTCTGCGACGTGAAGGCCATGATGACCCGCGAGCATAAGACCAAGGACATCTTCACCTCCGGCGTAGGCACCGCCATCGCCGCCGAGATGATCGAAGCCTGCAAGTATGCCCGCAACCCCGCCCCCTACGAGGGCACCAACTATCACGGCCACTTTACCGACGCCGAAGTGCGTACCCTGGGCGTGCCGCTGGTCACCCGGGATATCCCCGGCTTCGTGGTCATGATCGGCCCGGCCCCCACCAAGGAAGAAGCGCTGGAGACCGTCAAGGGCTATCAGTCCCGCGGTATCTTCGTGTTCCTCATCGGCGGCATCATCGAGCAGCTGCTGGAGTGCGGCATGACCATGAACTTTGACGTCCGTGTGGTCCCCGTGGGCGCGGATATCTGGTCCGTTGGCCATATCATCTCCCTGGTGGTCCGCGCCGCCTTCATCTTCGGCGCGGTGCAGCCCGGTGACTATGACGGCCACATCGACTACTCCTTCCACCGCATCTTCGCGTTCGTCAACGCCTACAAGCCCGTCAACGATATCACCGTGGCCTGCGGCGCCGGCGCCATTCAGATGGGCTTCCCCGTCATCACCAACGATACCGACGATATGTGGGCCGTGCCCAAGTCCCTGATTATCAACGAGAATACTCAGGACTGGATCGAGACCTCTCTGGAGGCCCGGGACATCAAGATCAAGGTCACCAACATCGATATCCCCGTGGCCTTCTCCAACGCCTTTGAGGGTGAGATCATCCGCAAGAGCGATACCCAGATCGAGATCGACGGCTCCCGGGTGGACTGCTGCGAATTCTGCCGCACCGAGGAAGCTCAGAAAATCGAGGATCACGCCATTATTCTGGACGGCCCCGATTTCGATGAGTTTGAACCCGGCGCCAAAATCTGCCTGACCATCACGCTGGAGGTGGCCGGCAAGTCCTGGCAGACCGACTTTGAGCCTGTTGTCGAGCGCAAGTTCCACAACTTCCTCAACTGCATCGAGGGCGTCATGCACACCGGCCAGCGCGATATGATCCGCATCCGTGTGTCCAAGGCGGCTTTCGACGCCGGTTTCCGCGCCCGTCATCTGGGCGAGGTGCTGTACGCCAAGGTCAAGGGCGAGTATGAGACCGTGGTGGACAAGTGCCAGGTCCGCATCTGCACCCGTCCCGAGGGCTGCAAGGAGATCCGTGCCAAGGCCAACGAGGCCTTCATCGCCCGTGATGCCCGCCTGAAGTCCATGACGGACGAGTCCGTGGACCAGTTCTATACCTGCATTCTGTGCCAGGCCTTCTCCCCCAGCCACGTCTGCATCGTCACTCCCGAGCGTCTGGGACTGTGCGGCGCCGTGTCCTGGCTGGATGCCAAGGCCACCAATGAGCTGGATCCCAACGGCCCCTGCCAGATCGTTCCCAAGACCCGCTGCACCGACGAGCGCCTGGGCGCCTATGAGGATGTCAACGAGGCGGTGTGCAAGTACTCCCACGGCGCGCTGGAGCGCGTGACGCTGTACTCTATCCTGGAGGACCCCATGACCTCCTGCGGCTGCTTCGAGTGCATCTGCGGCATCGAGCCCATGTCCAACGGCGTGGTCATCACCAACCGCGAGCATGTGGGCATGACGCCTCTGGGCATGACCTTCTCCGAGATGGCCTCCATGACCGGCGGCGGCGTGCAGACCCCCGGCTTCATGGGCCACGGCAAGCAGTTCATCGCCTCTAAGAAGTTCCTGGCCGCCGAGGGCGGCATGGGCCGCATCGTGTGGCTGCCCAAGGAGCTGAAGGATCAGATGGCCGACCGCATCAACGCCACGGCCAAGGAGCTGTACGGCATCGATAACTTCACCGCCATGATCGCGGATGAGACCGTCACCACCGATATGGAGGAGCTGTACACCTTCCTGACCGAGGTGGGCCATCCCGTTCTGGAGATGGAGCCCCTCATGTAAAATTGGAATTTATTTCCAAAAAGTACATAGGTAAAAGCGGTATTCGGGGTCGAAGCCCCGAATACCGCTCTTTATTGTCCTTAAAAGGCCGGTTTATTGCCCCCAAAACCGGCCTTTATGTACCTCTTTTTGCAGGCTGAAAGCGGGACTTGACCTGCGTTTCGGCAGCGGTGAGGATGGCATCTGTCTCCTCGCCCAGCGTTTGCCGCAGCCATTTTTCCTCCGACAGCGTCCCGGCCACATGGGGAACACGGAAAGCCCCGGCGTCGCTGCCAAGGCCGATAAAACCGCCCAGCGCCGCCACTTTCCGGACATTTTCCTGCGCCGACCGCAGGATCTGCGTCAGCACCGCGTCGTCATACCGTCCGCTGCCCGGCAGGTTGCCGATGGTGGACAGGGTGGGTACCCAAACCACACGGTTTTCCACCAGGGCATGGCAGGCCGCGTCGTCCAGATACGCGCCGTGCTCAATGCTGTCAACCCCTGAAATTGCAAGGCTTTGCACCGCTTTCGCCCCGTTGCAGTGGGCCATCACGGCGAAGCCCTGATCGTGGGCGGCGGCAACGAGACTGCGCATTTCTTCCCCTGTCAGCGGTTCCTCTGTCAGTGCGCCGAAGGCGGAAAAATCCATCAGGCCGGATACCATCAGCTTGATGAAATCCGCCCCCGCCGCCCTGGCCTGTGCCAACAGCGCCTGATAGTCCGCAAAGGTCTCCCAGCTCCGGCCAATAAAGCCGCCGTAGCGGCCCTTTTTGCAGATGGGGAAGGCCGGGGTGCAGTAGGCGATGCCATACTCCGCCGCCAGTTCTCTGGCCCGCAGGCAAACGCCGAAACGGTCGCCGCCGTCCCGGAGGTAAGTGATCCCGGCGGAGCGGTAGGCGGCCAGACGCCGGCGGATCAGCGCGTCGTCAGGCTGGGGCTTGTGGACGGCAATGGCGTCCCGCCAGTATACGCCGTCCAGCAGCATATGGATATGAAGATCGGCAAACAAAGGGCAATCAGCTCCTTTCGCAAACAGACGGCGAACACCTGTGCTCGCCGTCTGTGATGATATGATGCGGAGAAAAGGGAGGAACAGATCAGCTTTCTTCCGCCGCGTGGATCACGTCTCCCAGCAGGTACAGCGAGCCGTAGCACAGGACAGTGCCTTCCTTTCCCGCGTGGGCCAGCGCCAGCCGGACGCCGTCCGCCACCGTGTCACAGACCGTAACAGGCTTGCCGAAGCTGGCCAGATATCCCGCCAGCTCCCGGGCCGTCAGCGCCCGGGGATTGTCCGGCGTAACGGTGATGAATTCCGCCGCGTGATCCGCCACGCTGCGGTACATGCAGTGGTAGTCCTTGTCGCCCAGCACGCCGGTCAAAACGGTCAGGGGACGGTTCGGCAAATAATCCGTGATATTCTGTGCCAGTGCCTGAATACACTGGGGATTGTGGCCGCCGTCAATGAGGAACAGCGGATCGCGCCTGATGATCTGGAACCGGCCCGGCCATGTGACCCGGGACAGCCCCTGCCGAATGTCCTCCTCAGAGATGCGCCAGCCCCGTTTTTGCAGGACGGCCAGCGTGGTCAGCGCCACGGCGGCGTTGTGAAGCTGGTGCTCGCCCAGCAGGGGCAGACGCAGCTCCGTCAGGCCGCCGAAGTCGAATACCTGCCCTTCCAGAGAGTGCTCCCGCAGGTGCAGGGAGGAGAAATCCACCTTGTGGAGCGGCGCACCCACCTCACGGCAGCGCTGCTCCACCACGGCTTCCACGCCGGGGGTGGAGCGGTACAGCACCGCGTCGCAGCCGGACTTGATGATGCCGCTTTTGGTGGCGGCGATCTTTTCCAGTGTGTCGCCCAGCACCTCAGTGTGGTCAAGGCCGATGTTGCACAGCACCGCGGCCTCCGGCGCGGGGATCACGTTGGTGGCGTCAAACTCGCCGCCCATGCCCACCTCGCACACCACCACGTCACACCGGCGGCGGGCAAACCACGCAAAGGCGATGGCGGTGACCATTTCAAACTCGGTGGGCTGCTCGAATACGCTGTCGGCCAGGGGCTTGATCTCCTCGGTGATGGCGCACAGCTCGTCATCGGGGATCATCTCACCGTCGATCTGCATCCGCTCATTGAAGCGGAGAATATAGGGCGAGGTATACAGTCCCGTCCGATACCCGGCCTGCCGCAGCACGGAGGCCACCATGGCGCAGGTGGAGCCTTTGCCGTTGGTGCCGGTGACATGGACAAACTTCAGCGTCCGCTCCGGATGGTCCATCTTGTCCAGCAGGGCGCTGATGCGCGCAAGGCCGGGGATGCTGCCTTTCCAGCAGACGGCGTGGATATAGTGCAGCGCTTCCTCCAGTGTCATTGTCCGGACACCCCTTTCTCGGCCGGCTTCGCCGCGGAGGGCCAGACGCCGGCGGCAGTGAATACGCGGGAACGGCACAGCGCCCACACCAGCAGCACATCCAGCACGCCGGTGACGGCAAACTGCACGCTGCGGGAGGCCAGCTTGGCCAGGAAGAAAGCGGTCTTGCTCTCACCGCCGTAGATCAGGGCCAGAGAGCCGCTTTGATAGAGAATGGAACCCAGCACGATGGCCGGCAGAAACGCCGCGGCGATACGCAGCGGGGAGACCTTTTTGGTCAGCCACGGGCGGAACAGCCCGGCGCACAGACCATACAGAATGGGCGGGACGCAGAAGATGGGATTATAGCCGTAGGGCGTGAACAGGCAGCCGATGAAATCGGCGGCAAAGCCGGTCAGCGCACCCGGCAGAGGGCCGAACAGCATACCGGCGATGAAGATGGGCACGGCTTCAATGGAAAACCGGGTGGTTTCGTTGGGCATGGGGATCAGCAAACGGGCGAGAACCACGCTCAGCGCCGTCAACAGGGCGCAGATGGCGATGGAGCGCACGCTCCATCCGGACTTCCGGGGAGTTTTGGACATAAAAAAGGCCTCCTAACTGAAAAGTGGGAGGAGGTTGGGGAAACGGTATGCGATTGTTCCGCGCACGGCATGGCTGTGCTCTGCAACAGCGGATGCGAAGACGGCATCGCGGAGCAAGCTCCTTCGTCCGGCGGCAACCTCCCATCCAACCGGCACTTAACGCGCCACTTCTACTCTTGCAGCAAGGGAGTACACACAGACGGGAGAAGCGATCCTGCCTGCACACACTGCCTGTATCATACAGGGAATGGCCATAAAAAACAAGCGGAAAAGGACAAAAAATTATTTTTCGTCATATTGTCAAAAAATTCACATTTCCGTAGGTCTATTTTACCAAGAAGCGTCATCAACCGGAAAAGAACCGGAAAATGAAATGGCCGTTTTGTGAGAATTGCACGAAATAAAGGTTGACAAAAACGCATGGTTTCAAGTATAATTTCTAATTGTAGAAAAAATAACAATCGAGGGAGGCAGACAGGGCGGACAGCGCCGCTGCCGCTTCGGAAAAGGCGCGGAGCGCGCGGCCCTGCAGTGCAACGGTGAACATGATTTTCCTGAGCAGAGGGGGCCGTTTTTTCTTTGAACGGGAGGCCGAAATGAAACGGTATGAGGTAGTGCGGGAGATCGAAAACAACTGCAAGCGCAATCAGATGCGCGATGTGCTGTTTTTTGAGGTGGAGACCGATGACCCGGTGGAATGGGTCCGGCAGGAGGTAAAGGGCAAAGAGGTGGAGATCTCCACGGAGACCAACAGCCAGGGAGAATTGACGGTCTTTGCGGAGAGCGCCGGCCTGCCCCAGAAGTTCTTCTTCACGGAGATCTGAAGGTCTGTGATCCCTGGCGCAAAATGCGCCAGCGGTAAGCCTGTATCTTAATCCCGGCGGAGGGATCATGATAAATTATGTATGACGGATATTAAGGAGGTAATTTATGAGCGTGAAGGACATTTTCAGCAAGAGAGCTGCATTTTCCTTTGAGGTCTTCCCGCCCAAGACGGATGTGGGCATGGAGAAGCTGTGCGGGGAAAACGGTGTTCTGGAGAAGCTGTACACCATGAACCCGGATTACATCTCCTGCACCTACGGCGCAGGCGGCTCCAACGTGGGCAAGAACCTGGAGGTGCTGGACAAGATCGTGGCCGACGGCAAGACCACGCCCGTCACCCACTTTACCTGCATCGGCAACACCAAGGATGATATCCGCCAGAAGCTGCAGACCTATCTGGATCACGGCATCAACCATGTTCTGGCCCTGCGGGGCGACCTGCCCTTCGGCTGGGAAGGCACCAACGGCGACCTGCATTACGCCACTGAACTGGTGAAGTTTATCCGTCAGGAGTTCGGCGACAAGTTCACCATCGCCGTGGCCGGTTCTCCCGAGGGCCATATCCAGTGCCGCTCTCTGGAGGCGGATATCTCCTTCCTGAAGCAGAAGCAGGACAACGGCGCCGATTACGTGATCTCTCAGCTTTGCTGGGACATGGACCAGTTCCGCTATTGGCTGGACGCCATCCGCGCGGCCGGCGTTACCATGCCCATCGATGTGGGTATCATGCCCATCACCACTATCTCCGGCACCATCACCAACGCCCTGAGCCGCAACGCCTGCGTGATGGACCGCAAGCTGTGCGAGATCATCTCCAAGTACTGGATCTTCCCCAACCCCTATGATCCCGCCCCCTTTGACGCGGATGCCGAGCAGAAGAAGGCCGACTTCCGCAAGGCCGGTCTGGACTACACCATCGAGCTGATCGACCAGTATCGCGCCTGCGGTGTGGACGGCATCCACCTGTACGCGCTGAACAAGTACGACGACGTGGCCTACATCGCCAAGAACGCCGGCCTTATTGACCTGATTTGACATAAGACCCTGTGCCCTGCGGGGAGTGATCCTCCCCGCAGGCGACGCAAAAGGAAAGATACTATGGGAAAGACACATATTATTGCAGTGGCAGGCAAGGGTGGCGTCGGCAAAACGACCACCTGCGGCATGCTGATCGACTATCTGTGCAAGGCGGGCAAGGGCCCGCTGCTGGTAGTGGATGCCGACGCCAATTCCAACCTGAACGAGGTGCTGGGCGTGGAAGTGGAGACCACGCTGGGCGACATCCGTGAGGAGATGGCACAGGCGGAGAAAAACGGCACTGTGCCGCCCAGCATGACCAAGGCGGATTACGCTGAGATGAAGTTCAGCTCCGCCCTGGTGGAGGAGGACGACTATGACATGCTGGTCATGGGCCGGACCCAGGGCAAGGGCTGCTACTGCTTTGTCAACGGCGTGCTGAAAACGCAGATCGACAAGTACGTCGGCAACTACAAATATATGATCATCGACAACGAGGCCGGGCTGGAGCATATCAGCCGCGGCACCCTGCCCCATGTGGACACCATGCTGCTGATCTCGGATTGCTCGCGGCGGGGTATCCAGGCGGCCGGCAGGATCGCCGAGATGATCCGGGAGCTGGAGCTGAAGCCCGGCACCATGAAGCTGATCGTCAACCGTGCGCCGGGCGGAGAGCTGAATCCCGGCGTGGCGGAGGAGATCGAAAAATACCACCTGGAGCTGGCAGGCGTACTGCCCCAGGACGATACGGTTTACGCCTATGACTGCGAAGGAAAGCCCAGTTCGCAGGTCCCCGACAGCGCGCCGGTGAAGAAGGCCCTGGCCGGGATCATCAAGGAACTGAATCTCTAAAAATAACATCAACTAAGGGGGATCTGTCAAGATGTCTTTCGTTCCCAAGAAACAGACGTACAATGCCCGCATCAATGAGGTGGTTCTGGGCGTTGGTGAAAAAGCGGTGACCATCGGCGGCCAGAATGTGCTGGCGTTCCACACCTTCGACGCGGAGATCGCCAACGCGCCCAAGATCGGCGTGGAGCTGACCGACGCCGGTATGGCTATGTGCACCATGCCCGGCGAGCAGAAGTTCTATGAGGGCTGCGCCACGGTGGCCGATATGGCGAAGCGCGCGGAGACCATGGAGGGCGCGTCCTTTATCTGCCTGCATCTGGAGGGCGCCGATCCCAACGGTGAGAACAAGTCCGTGGACGAGTGTGTGGCGCTGGCCAAGTCCGTGGCCGACGCCACCGACATGCCGCTGGTGATCATGGGCTGCAAGAATATCGAGAAGGACACCGAGCTGTTCAACAAGATCGCCGAGGCGCTGTCCGGCAAGAACATTCTGGTGCTGTCCGCCCGTGACGAGAATTACAAGGCCATCGGCGCCGGCGCCGGCCTGGCCTACGGCCAGAAGGTGGGCGCGGAGTCCGCCGTGGATATCAACCTGGCCAAGCAGTTGAACACCGTTATGACCCAGCTGGGCGTCAACGCCCAGTCCATCGTGATGAACATCGGCTCCGCCGCCGCCGGTTACGGCTTTGAGTATGTGGCCTCCACGCTGGATCGCGTGAAGGACGCCGCTCTGAGCCAGTCCGACGCCATGCTGCAGATGCCCATTATCACCCCCGTGTCCGCCGATACCTGGGGCGTGAAGGAGTCCATCATGCCTGAGGCCGACATGCCCGAGTGGGGCTCCCAGGAAGAACGCGGCATCGAGATGGAGATCGTTACCGCCGCCGCCGTGCTGGCCAGCGGCAGCGACGCCGTCATCATGCGCCACCCCGAAGCCATCCGCACCATCGCCGCCATGATCGGCGAGTTGGTCTGACGCGGAAAGGAGGAAGCAAACAATGGCTGTAAAAGGTTTAGATATTTTCAAGCTGTCCCCGAAGAAGAACTGCAAGGAGTGCGGCGTGCCCACCTGTATGGCATTCTGCATGAAGGTGGCCCAGGGCGCGCTGCCCATCGAGAAGTGCCCCTATATGTCCGACGAGGCCATCGCCCTGCTGAGCGAGGCGACCGCGCCTCCCATGAAGGCCATCGAAGTCGGCGGCATGAAGCTGGGCGGCGAGACCGTGATGATGCGTCATGAAAAGACCTTCGTCAACCGCAACCGCTTTGCCGTGTCCCTGTGCACCTGCATGGACGACGCCGCTGTGGACGCCAAGATCGCCGAGATGAAGGCCGTGGATTACGAGCGTATCGGCGAGCGTGAGTATGTGGAGTTCCTGCTGATCCATGACGCCGGCGACGGCGCACGGCTGGCGGAGCTGTGCAAGAAGGCTGCCGCAACTGAGCGTGCCGTCATTATCGACACCGAGAGCGTGGACAACGCCAAGCTGGCGCTGGCCGCCATCGGCGACACCAAGCCCCTGCTGAACGGCGCCAACAAGGACAACTACGAGGCCATGAACGCGCTGGCCGTGGAAGCCGGCGTGGTGCTGGGCGTCAAGGGTGCTGATCTGGCGGAGCTCCACGACACCGTGGCCGCGCTGGAGAAGCTGGACAACAAGAACCTGGTCATCGACGTGACCGGCGCCACCGTGAAGGAGACCTTCGCCAATGCCGTGCTGGTGCGCCGCACCGCCCTGAAGGACGGCGACCGCACCTTTGGCTATCCCTCTATCGTGAATCTGGCCAAGCTGTGCCGCGGCGATGTACATATGGAGGCCGCTCTGGCGGCTGTGTTCACCATGAAGTACGGCTCCATCGTGGCCATGGAGACCATGCGCTATGCCGAGGCGCTGCCGCTGTACGGTCTGCGCCAGAACGTGTTCACCGATCCTCAGAAGCCCATGAAGGTGGAACCGGGCATCTATCCCATCAACGGCGCGACCCCCGATGATCCCTGCGCCCTGACCGTGGACTTCGCTCTGACCTACTTCCTGGTCTCCGGTGAGCTGGAGCGCTCCAAGGTGCCGGTGAACCTGCTGATCACCGATGCGTCCGGTATGTCCGTGCTGACCGCATGGGCCGCCGGTAAGTTCTCCTCCGGCTCCATCAAGAAGTTCTTTGATGAGTACGATATCGCCGGCAAGATCAACAACCGCACCCTGATCATCCCCGGCAAGGCCGCTGTGATGAAGGGCGACATTCAGGATAAGCTGCCCGACTGGAACGTGGTGGTGGGCACCCGCGAGGCCGTGGAGCTGGTGAAGTACCTGCGCGACGGCGAACACGTCAAGGCCGCCGAGGCCGTGGCCGCCTCCAAGAAGCCGGCCGACGAGAAAAAGGCCGTTGTGGACGCCGACGCTCCGCTGGACTTCGAGAAGATCGCCATGTCTATCCCCGAGATCAAGGTGGTGGATATGGGCGTCAGCTACAAGCAGCGCGATCCCAACTCCCCCAAGTTCGTCACCATCGGCGAGCGCATCCACTGCATCAGCCCCGTGATCCGCGAGGCCATGAACAACATGGATCCCGAGCCGATCCTGAAGCGTGCCGCCGAGCAGATCAAGGCCGGCGCCACCTATCTGGACGTGAACATCGGCCCCGCCGAGTCCAACGGCCCCGAGCTGATGACCTGGGCGGTGAAGCTGCTGCAGGAGAACTTCAACAACGTGCCTCTGGCACTGGATACCGCCAACAAGAAGGCCATCGAGGCCGGCATCCGGGTGTACAACCGCACCAACGGCAAGCCCATCGTCAACTCCGCCGACGCCGGTTCCCGTATTTCCAACATCGATCTGGCGGCCGCCAACGACGCCATCGTTATCGCCCTGTGCTCCGCCGACGGTATCGCCAAGGACAACGAGGAGCGCATGATGCACTGCCACCACATGCTGGAGCGCGGCCTGAGTCTGGGCATGGACGCTTCCGACCTGTGGTTCGACCCCCTGTTCCTGGTGGTCAAGGGTATGCAGGATAAGCAGATGGACGTGCTGAACGCCATCAAGATGTTCGCCGACGAGGGCCTGAAGTCCACCGGCGGCCTCAGCAACAACTCCAACGGCGCTCCCAAGGCCGTCCGTCCCATTCTGGACTCCACGCTGGTGGCCATGGCTATGATGCAGGGTCTGACCTCCGCCATCGTCAACCCCAACGACCTGCGCCTGATGGAGACCATCAAGTCCTGCGACATCTTCAAGAACCACGTTCTGTACTCCGACTCCTATCTGGACGAGTAAAGCGGCGAAAGGGCTTCGCTTTTCTGACGGAAAGAGGAATATATTGACTGCGCGCGCCCTGCGGGCACACTTGCAGCCTGAGGGAAAGAGGATGAAACGGACCTGCGCCGCACATGGCGCAGACGCTGCGAGATTTTGAGCTTCTGCCTCCCGCCGTCACACGGCGGCGGGAGGTTTTGGCACATCCACGAATTTTTTTATAGGAGGATCTACCTATGAGCGTATTAACCGACCTGATCTATGGCGGTTCCAACGCCGTGGCCGGCCTGACGGAAGGCGCAGTCAACGACGCGATCGCCAAATACGGCGCAGACAAAGAAATCGCATTTCCCGATACCGCGTACTTTTTCCCGACGATCTATGCCGCCACCGGCGTGAAAGTCAAAACATTGGGTGATCTGCCTGCCTGCGTGGGCGTGCTGAAAAGCCTGATCACCAATCAGGAGGATCTGGGCCAGGCGCTGAACGCCGGTCTTGCCACCGCCGTGGGCGCTGAGATCCTGGAGGGCCTGAAGTTTGTGGAGCCCAAGGACGCCTATGAGCAGGCCGCCGTGCCCGGTATCGGCTTCGTACCCGACCCCATCATCCGTTCTCTGGGCGTGCCGCTGGTCACCGGCGACATCCCCGGCGTGGCGGTGGTGCTGGGCAAGGCGGAAAACCCGGAGGATGCCGTGAAGGTGGTCAAGGACTATCAGTCCAAGGGCATTATGACCTTCATGGTGGGCGACGTCATTGAGCAGTGCGCCGAGGGCGGCGTGAAAATGGGCCTTGAGTTCCGTGTGATCCCGCTGGGTCACGACGTGACCTCCGTTATCCATGTGGTGACCGTGGCCATCCGCGCCGCGCTGATCTTCGGCAACGTGCAGCCCGGCGATCTGGCCGGCCTGCTGGCCTACACCAAGGAGCGCGTACCCGCCTTCGTCAACACCTTCGGCGCTATCGACAGCGTGGTGGTCTCTGCCGGCGCCGGCGCCATCGCGCTGGGCTTCCCCGTTGTGGTGGACATTGATCTGGGCGAGAATCAGGTGCCCGGCGCGCTGGAGTCCGTGCTGGATCACAGCGAGACCGTGAAGCGCTCTCTGGAGCTGCGAAACATCAAGATCAAGTCCAAGGATCTGCCTATCCCTGTGGCCTTCTCCGCCGCCTTTGAGGGCGAGATCATCCGTAAGGCTGACGTGAAGGCGGAGTTCTGGTCCTCCAAGAATCCCACCTGCGAGCTGGTGCTGATGAAGGACGCCGACCAGGTGGAGGATCATAAGATCACGCTGATCGGCCCGGACATCGACTCCGGCGATCTGGAATACGCCATGGGCACCTTTATCGAGGTCTATGGCAAGAAGATGCAGGCCGACTTTGAGTCTGTCATCGAGCGCAAGATCCATGCATGGTTCAACTACATGGAGGGCGTGATGCACACCGGCCAGCGGAACCTGCTGCGTGTCCGCGTGTCCAACGACGCCTTTGAAAAGGGCCTGCGCATGAAGGACTTCGGCGAAGTGCTGTACCATATGATCATGGATGAGTTCGACGCCGTTGTGGATAAGTGCCAGATCACCCTGATCACCGATCCCGCTGAAACCAAGAAGCTGCTGGAGGAGCAGGCGATGCCCCGCTACAATATGCGTGACGACCGGCTGGCCTCCATGTCCGATGAGTCTGTGGATCAGTTCTATACCTGCATCCTGTGCCAGTCCTTCGCCCCCGCCCACTGCTGTGTGGTAACGCCGGAGCGTCTGGGCCTGTGCGGCGCTGTGTCCTGGCTGGACGCCAAGGCCACCTATGAGCTGAACCCCAACGGCCCGTCTCAGCCTATCCCCAAGGAGGGCTGTCTTGACGAGCGCACCGGCAGCTATGAGACCGTCAACGAGACGGTAAAGAACGCCACCCACGGCGCCGTGGAGTCTGTGACGCTGTACTCCATTCTGGAGGATCCCATGACCTCCTGCGGCTGCTTCGAGTGCATCTGCGGCATTGAGCCCATGTCCAACGGCTTTATCGTGGTCAACCGCGAGTACAGCGGCACCACTCCCGTGGGTATGACCTTCGGCGAGCTGGCCTCCTGCACCGGCGGCGGCGTTCAGACCCCCGGCTATATGGGCCATGGCCGTCACTTCATCTCCTCCAAGAAGTTCATCCACGCCGAGGGCGGCATCGAGCGTATCGTGTGGATGCCCAAGGAGCTGAAGGACGATGTGGCCGCCCGCCTCAACAAGACCGCCATGGAGCTGTACGGCATCGAGAACTTCAGCGATATGATCGCCGACGAGACCATCTGCACCGACTGCGACGCGCTGATGGAGTTCCTGACGGAGAAGAACCATCCCGTGCTGGGCATGGATCCCCTGATGTAACCAATTTCTCTGTGGGGCGGCGAACGCCGCCCCACAGAGAAAAGCGACCCCAAGGAGAACGATATGTATCAGGTCATCTTTACCTTTGAAAACGGCGCCGCGCCAGTGACGGCTACCGCCGCGCCCGGCGAGACTTTGCTGGAGACTGCCCGTGCCGCCAACGTGGCCATCGACGCCCCCTGCTCCGGCAACGGCTCCTGCGGCAAGTGCCGCGTGAAGCTGCTGGAGGGGGCGGTGGAGGGCTTGCAGACCGGCCACATCACCGACGAGGACTATGCCGCCGGCTGGCGTTTGAGCTGCGCCAGCAAGGTGACGTCCGATGTGACGGTGCTGGTGCCGGACATTGCTTCCGCCTACCAGAGCCGCATGAAAACCGCCGATCTGTCCACCGGAGAGGAGATCGCCATCTTTACCCGGCTGGAGGAGGATCTAAAAGCGGCGGGTGTGGCGTTCAGCAACGACTTCGTGGAGGCGGAGGTCGCCATGGAGGCGCCGACGCTGGAGGATACCATGCCCGACACGGAGCGGCTGACGCTGGCGCTGCAGGACGCTCTCGGCTGCGAGGAGGTGCGCCTGGGGTATCCTGTGGTACATAAACTGGCGGCGGTGCTGCGGCACAGCGGCTTTCATGTGACGGCGGCCGGTACGCTGCGCAGCGGCGTTATGCAGGTGATGGATTTGCGGCCTTTTGACGCGCCGCAGCCCATGTGCGGCCTTGCCATTGATATCGGCACCACCACGGTGTCGGCGGTGCTGATGGACCTGAAAACCGGTAAGCTGCTGGCCAAGGGATCCGGCGGCAACGGCCAGATCCGGTACGGCGCGGACGTGATCAACCGCATTGTGGAGCAGGGACGGCCCGGCGGCGTGGAGCGCCTGCAGAAGGCTATCGTGGAGGAAACTTTGCAGCCGCTGACCAGGGCGCTGTGCCGCAGCGCCGGCGTGGAGGCGGAGCGTATCCTGCGCTGCTGCGTGGCCTCCAACACCACCATGAACCATCTGCTGCTGGGCGTGGACGCCGATCCCGTGCGGATGGAGCCGTATATCCCCACCTTTTTCCGCTGGGATGGCCTGAAGGCCGGTGACATCCGCCTGATCGCCAATCCCGACGCCAGGGTAGTGCTGGCCCCCAACATCGGCTCCTATGTGGGCGGCGATATCACCGCCGGTACGCTGACCAGCCGGATCTGGGATAAGGACGAATTTTCCCTGTTCATCGATCTGGGCACCAACGGCGAAATTGTGTTCGGCAACCGGGACTTTATGATGTCCTGCGCCTGCTCCGCAGGTCCCGCCTTTGAGGGCGGCGACATCTCCTGCGGCATGCGGGCCACCGACGGCGCGGTGGAGGCCGTGACCATCGACCGGGAGACGCTGGAGCCGGTGCTGTCCATTGTGGGTAAGCCGGGCCAGAAACCGGTGGGCATCTGCGGCAGCGGTATCATCGACGTGATCGCCGAGCTGTACCGCACCTCCGCCATCTCCGCCAAGGGGCATTTTGTGCGGGAGAACCGCCGTATCCTCCGGGATGAGCACGGCATGGGCCGCTATGTGCTGGCCTTCGGCAGCGAGAGCGACACGGGCCGGGAGATCGCCATCACCGAGGTGGATATCGAGTGCTTCATCCGGGCCAAGGGCGCCATCTTCTCCGCCATCCACATCATGCTCTCCTCGCTGGATATGGACGTCAGCGTGCTGGAGCATATCTATGTGGCGGGCGGCATCGGCAGCGGTATCAATATGGACAATGCCGTGCGCATCGGCATGTTCCCCGATGTGGACCGGGAGCTGTTCACCTATATCGGCAATTCCTCACTGACGGGCGCTTACGCGCTGACGCTGTCCACAGCGGCGGAGGAGAAGGTCCACCAGCTGGCCAGCAACATGACCTATCTGGAGCTGTCCACCGAGCCGCGCTACATGGAGGAATTTGTGGCGGCCTGCTTCCTGCCCCATACCGACCGGGAGCTGTTCCCGTCCAGCGTACAGGAGTGACCATGGAGATGCAAAACAACAAGGAAGAAGTGCCGTTTTCCCACTATCTGGCACTTTTTGAGAAGCTTGATTCCCACGAGGCGGCACAGCGCTGCGGCGTTCCCTTTGCCGACGGCTGCTTTACGGTGCGCCTGCTGGACACGGAGTACCGCATCGCATGGCCAGACTACGCCATTACGGCAGACCGGGAGGATGGGTTGGTCATGACCAACCTGCTGTGGCAGACCTTTTTGCTGCGGTATCTGCTGGAGGGAAAACAAGCGGCGCTGTCGCTGGGCTACAAGACCTTCCGGGAGATGCCCTGGGGCGAGCTGTATATCATGCCCTATACGGGGCGATGCCTGAAACGGGCCGCCTTCACCTTCGGCTCCCAGGTGGCCGCCTTCGCCGCCGCCTGTGAGCGGATGGGCGGTGAAAAGCTGCCCCACGGAGACGCGGGCTATGGCTTTGCGTTTCTGGGGGGCTATCGGATGCAGATCATGATCTATGCCGGGGACGAGGAGTTTCCGCCCTCCAGCCAGATCCTGTACTCCGACAATTTTGCCTCCGGCTTTTCCGCGGAGGATCGCGTGGTGGCGAGTGATATCCTGATCACCGCCATCCGACAAGAGATGAAAAGGAACTAAGAAAGCATGAGTTTTACCTATCTGAACCTGCAGGGCACGCTGGAGCACATTACGGTGACGTCCGAGGAGATCGACCGTCAGCTGCAGCGGCTGCTGCAGGCCAACCCCCGTATCGTACCCGTCACAGACCGGGCTGCCGCGCTGGGCGATGAACTGGTGCTGGACTACGCCGGATTTTCCGAGGGTGTCCAGTTCCCCGGCGGCACCGCCGAAAAGCAGACGCTGACGCTGGGCAGCGGTATGTTCATCCCCGGCTTTGAGGAGCAGCTGGTGGGCGCCAACATCGGCGACGACGTGACGGTGACCGTCACCTTCCCCACCGAGTACCATGCCCCGGAGCTGGCGGGCAAGGCGGCGGAGTTCCGCTGTCATGTCCATGAGATCCGCAGCCACACTTCCTATGAACTGGACGATACCTTCGCCAGAGAGGTGGGGCAGTGCGACACCGTGGAGCAGATGCGTGTCATGGTGGGCAAGGCACTACAGGAGTACTATGATGAGCGGGCCGAGCAGGAGCTGCGCTGGCAGCTGATGCATCAGGCGGCGGCCACCGTGGAGGAGCAGCCCTCGGAGGAGGAGCTGGACCGCATGGTGGAGGCCCAGATGGAGACGCTGACGGCACAATTGGCCCAGAAGGGCCTGACGCTGGAGGCCTACTGCCAGTTTACCGGCAGCGACGAGGCCCAACTGCGGCAGGATATGCGGCCCGACGCGCTGGAGGCGTTCCGCACCCAGAAGGCGGTGGAAAAGATCGCGGCGCTGGAGAATCTCTCCGTCAGCGACGAGGAGATGAACGCCGCGTTTGAGAAGATCTGCGCCGACAACAACATGCGCGCCGAGGATCTCCAGCCCTATTTTGACAACGGCTTTATCACCGTGGTCCAACAGCAGCTGCTGCGGGAAAAGGCCACGGATCTGGTGCGCCGCGCGGCGCGCATCACACAGTGACCACTGGCGCACCGGGCGCCGCAGGATATATCATTATTTCAGGGACGACCTGAGGATAACAAGGAGGATAACCCCATGGCAATCGAATTCAAAGACGGCAAGTATGTAGACGAGACCGGTCACGTTACGCTGGATCCCACCGTTTACAAAGACTGGCAGATCGCCGCGGAAGCCGAAAAGACCCTTCCGTCCGTGGAGTATTTCCGCGAGAAGCTGGGCCTGCTTCCCGATGAGATCATCCCCTATGGCAAGACCCCGAAGATGGACTTCATCAAGATCATGAACCGCCTGAAGGATAAGCCCGACGGCAAGTTTATCGAGGTTACCGCCATTACCCCCACGCCCTTCGGCGAGGGTAAATCCACGGTTTCTCTGGGCTTGATCGAAGGTCTCGGCAAGCTGGGCCTCAACGTTGGCGGCGCGCTGCGTCAGCCCTCCGGCGGCCCCACCATGAACGTGAAGGGTACCGCTGCCGGCGGCGGCAACGCACTGCTCATGCCCATGACCGAGTTCTCCCTGGGTCTGACCGGCGACATCAACGACATTATGAACGCCCACAACCTGGCCATGGTGGCCCTGAACGCCCGTATGCAGCACGAGCGCAATAACAGCGACGAATGGCTGGCCAAGAAGGGCCTGAAGCGTCTGGACATCGACCCCAAGCGCGTGGAGATGGGCTGGGTCATGGACTTCTGCGCACAGGGCCTGCGCAACATCATCATCGGCATCGGCGGCCGTCTGGACGGCTTCATGATGGAGTCCAAGTTCGGCATCGCTGTGGGCTCCGAGCTGATGGCGATTCTGGCGGTGGCCCGCGACCTGAAGGATCTGCGGGAGCGTATCGGCAAGATCGTGGTGGCCTATGACCGCAAGGGCAACCCCGTCACCACCGAGGATCTGGAAGTTGCCGGCGCCATGACCGCATGGATGCGCAACACCATCAACCCCACCATGTGCTACACCGTGGAGCATCAGCCTGTGCTGGTCCACGCCGGCCCCTTTGCCAACATCGCCATCGGCCAGTCCTCCGTCATCGCCGACCGTCTGGCCCTGAAGCTGTTTGACTATCATGTGACCGAGTCCGGCTTCGCCGCCGACATCGGCTTTGAGAAGTTCTGGAACGTCAAGACCCGTCTGTCCGGCCTGACCCCGAACGTCTCCGTTCTGGTCGCGACCGTCCGCGCGCTCAAGATGCACGGCGGCGGCCCGAAGGTCACCCCGGGCGCTCCCCTGCCCAAGGAATACACCGAGGAGAACCTCGAGCTTCTGGAAAAGGGCACCTGCAACCTGTTCCACCATGTCAACACCATCAAGAAGTCCGGCATCAACCCGGTCGTCTGCATCAACCGCTTCTACACCGATACCGACGCGGAGATCGCCCTGCTCAAGAAGCTGTGCCAGGAGCGCGGCATCCGCTGCGCCGAGTCCAACCACTGGCGGTTTGGCGGCGAAGGCGCCATCGAGTTGGCCAAGGCCGTTGTGGAAGCCTGCGAAGAGCCGGTCAAGGTCAAGTTCCTGTATGATCTCGACATGCCGCTGCGGCAGCGCGTTGAGCTGATCGCCAAGGAAGTCTACGGCGCCGACGGCGTGGATTGGGCGCCTCTGGCGGTGGAAAAGGCCCAGCGCTTCGAGAGCGATCCCAAGTACGCCGACTACTGCACCATGATGGTCAAGACCCATCTGTCCCTGTCTGACGATCCCACCAAGAAGGGCGTGCCCACCGGCTGGCGTCTTGCCATCCGTGATATCCTGGAGTACGGCGGCGCCAAGTTCCTGTGCCCCATGGCCGGCACCATCTCCATGATGCCCGGCACAGCCGCCGATCCGGCGTATCGCCGTATCGACGTTGACACCGAGACCGGTGAGGTTTCCGGCCTGTTCTGAGAACCGGTACGAAGTCATTTCCCAAAACTCCGGCGGCTGCGCCGCCGGAGTTTTTCAACAGAAGGGTTATTTTGCCATGAAACGAGAGGTTACCATCGACTATTTCGATCCCACCCGCACCCAAGTGGGGCGGCGCGACAGCCTGAATATCCTGTTGATCGCCACCAACCGCACCGATGCGCCCCGTGAGACGGAGATCACCTTTTTCGGCGACGACGGCAGACGGCTGCTGCGGCTTTACCGTGAGACGCGGCTGCTGCCGCCCCATGAGCACAGCCATCTGTATTTCCGTCTGCCGGAGGGGTGCTTTCAAATGGCGGGGGATGCGGAGGAGCTGCGGCTGTTTGCTGCCGCGGGCGATGTGACCGGACGGGAGAAGAGCAAGCTGATCTTTCTGACAGACTGATAGATAAAGAGGAGAGAACTATGGATTATACTACCAAGTCCTGCCGTGAATTTGTCACGGTGCTGGCTTCCAACGAGCCGGCTCCCGGCGGCGGCGGCGCGTCCGCGCTGGTGGCTGCCGTCGGTACGGCGCTGGGCAATATGGTCGGTTCCCTGACCGTGGGCAAGAAGAAGTACGCCGATGTGGAGGCGGAGATCGTCGCCCTGCAGAAGAAGTGCGACGCATTGCAGACGGAGCTGCTGGATCAGGTGCCTGCTGATGCCGAGGGGTTTGTGCCGCTGGCCAGAGCCTACGGTATCCCCAAGGACGATCCCGACCGGCCCCGCATCATGGAGGAGGCCACCATCACCGCATGTCAGGTGCCCATGCACATTATGGAGCTGTGCTGCGAGGCCATCGACGCCATCGCCGTGTTCGCGGAGAAGGGCTCCCGCCTGGCGGTGTCCGATGCCGGCTGCGGCGCGGTGATCGTGAAAGCGGCCCTGCAGGCGGCGTCTTTGAACGTGTTCATCAACACCAAGACGCTGCAGAACCGGGCGCTGGCCGAGGAGATGAACGCCAAGTGCCTGGCGATGCTGGACACCTACGGCAAGAAGGCCGACGGTATTTTTGAGACCGTCAAGGCCGGCTTCTTCAAATAAGGGAGGATCATACTATGGCAAAGCAATTACTGGGCAAAGAAGTGACCGCCGCCATGAACGAGAAGCTGCAGCAGCGTGTGGCGGCGCTGAAGGAAAAGGGCGTGACGCCGAAGCTGGCCATCGTCCGCTGCGGTGAGAATCCCTCCGATCTGTCCTATGAAAAGGGCGCCACCTCCCGTGCCGAGCTGATCGGCGTGGACGTGGTGAAGTTCGTGCTGCCGGAGGATGTGACCAAGGAGGCCCTCATCGACCAGATCGAAGCCATCAACGTCGACGATACCATCCACGGCTGCCTGCTGTTCCGTCCGCTGCCCAAGCATCTGAAGGCGGATCAGGACGAGATCTGCAACCATCTGGCCGCCTGCAAGGATGTGGATTCTATGACCGATCTGTCCAATGCCGGTGTGTTCATGGGCAAGAAGCTGGGCTTCGCCCCCTGCACGCCTCAGGCCTGCATGGAGATTCTGGATTACTACGGCATTGACTGCACCGGCAAGAAGGCCGTTGTCATCGGCCGCTCTCTGGTGGTGGGCAAGCCCGCCGCCATGATGCTGCTGGGCAAGAACGCCACCGTGACCGTATGCCACACCAAGACCCGTGACGTGCAGGCTGTGGCCCGGGAGGCGGACATTCTGGTGTCTGCCGCCGGTGTGCTGAAGAGCCTGACCAAGGACTATGTGCGGCCCGGTCAGATCGTCATCGACGTGTCCATGAACTGGGCTCCTGATAAGGTTACCTCCAAGGGCAAGGGCGGCATGGCGGGCGACGCCGTGTTCAGCGAAGTGGAGCCTGTCGTTGAGGCCATTACCCCGGTGCCCGGCGGCGTGGGCGCCGTCACCACCTCCGTGCTGATCGGTCATGTGGTGGAGGCCGCCGAGCGCACGCTGGCGTAAGGAGGGCGGAACATGAATCTGTTTGCACCTGCTGAGATCGCGGCCAACTACGCCGAAGCCGGCGTGAAAAAGAGCAGTATGCCGGTCAGCAAGATGCTGCTGTTGGGGATTCTGGCCGGTATGCTGATCGCGTTTCCCTCCTGCGTGACCAATATGGCCAGCTATGGGCTGGACAACAACAGTGTGATCCGGGCTGTCTCCGGCCTGCTGTTTGCCTTCGGCCTGGGTATGGTGATCCTTATCGGCGCGGAGCTGTTCACCGGCAATACGCTGATCTTCATCAGCGTGCTGGAAAAGAAGGTCCAGGTGACCGCCATGCTGAAGGACTGGCTGTTTGTGTACATCGGCAACTTCATCGGCTCTCTGCTGGTGGCGGTGCTGTGCGCCAAATTCGGCTGGCTGTCCGCCAGCGGTAATCTGCTGGCTACCTACGCTATGAAAGTGGCGCTGGGCAAGATGACCATGCCCTTCCAGAATGCGTTCTTCATGGGCTTCCTGTGCAACGTACTGGTGACCATCGGCGTGCTGCTGAGTCTGGGCGCCAAGGATACCATGGGCCGGTTTATCGGCGCGTGGGCGCCGGTGATGTTCTTCGTCACCTGCGGCTTCAACCACTCCATCGCCGACATGACCTACTGCACCATGGGTCTGTTTGCCAAGACGGTGCCTGCCTATGTGGAGACGGCACAGGCGCTGGGCGCGGATCTGAGCGCCCTGACCTGGGGCAACTACTTTGTGGGGAATATGCTGCCGGTAACGCTGGGCAACATATTGGGCGGCCTGTTTGTGGGCTTCACCATGTGGTTCGGCTTTTTGCGGAAAGCAAAGTAAAAAATAACCGCCATAACCTCCGGCAAAGCCGGAGGTTATGGGTTTTGTAAGGAGGCGTTTGCCTTGGACAAAAACGATACGCTGATCCTGTGCTGCGCCTCGGTGCGCCGCCATCTGGACGCGGCGCAGAAGAAAATGGGGACGGATTTCCCCGTGCGGGAACTGGACTGGGAGAATCACAAGGAGCCCGCGGTGATGCATGAGACGCTGCGGCGCACCATGGCGGCGCTGCCGCCGTCTGTGACCACAGTGCTGTCCTGCGTGGGCAGCTGCGGCGGCGTGTGGGAGGGCGTGACCCTGCCCTGCCGCACGGTGATGCCCCGGGTGGACGACTGCGTGACCATGCTGCTGCAGACCGGCGATACGCTGCGCCCGGACGCCAAGCAGGAGGGGCACATCTATTTCCGGGACTGTGACCGGGGCGAGCACTCGGTGGCGGCCTTCAAGGATGAGATCTGCCGCCGCTACGGCATGGAGATCGGAACGTCCATCTTCGGCGGCTTCATGGAGGGGTACCACCATGCCGACATGATCGACACCGGCGTATACGACTGCTATGCCGAGGATTTTGTGGCGGAGATGCAGCGGTGTGCCGATCTGATCCGCTGCGATCTGGACTATGTGACCGGCAGCAACCGGGTGCTGGAAAATCTGGTGGCCGGGCGTTGGGAAACGCAGTTTCTGGTGCTGGAAACGGGACATACTGTGAAAGAAGCGGACTTCTTCCCGGAGGGTGAGCCGGGCCGGAGACTGCTGTACTGATGGAAACAGGAGGTATTTGCCATGATTATGGACGGTTGTCAGGGAAAACCCCGCACGCCTACCATCCGGGAGAAGATTTGCCCTGTGTGCGGCAGCACCATCGAGATCTTCTCCACCGATACGGCGGTGGCCTGTGAGCATTGCGGCTTTGTGGCCTACAACGACGCCCTCAGCTGCGTACAATGGTGCCAGTATGCCCGGAAATGCGTGGGCGACGACATGTATGAGAAGATGATGGAGATCGCCCGGCGCCAGAAGGCGGAAAAAGAGAAACGGGAAATGACCGTGACCGAGAAAAAGCGTGCTCTGCGGCAGAAACTGCGCACCATGGAACGGATGCTGCCCCAGGCCTACCGGGACGAAAGCGCCGCGGCCATCTGCCGTCAGGTCATGGGTCTGCCGGAGTTTGAGGCGGCGCAGGTGGTATTCGCCTTCGTGGGCACGGAGCGGGAGATCGACACCACGGCGCTGCTGCGCCATGTGCTGCAAAGCGGAAAAACGTTGTGCCTGCCCCGGTGCGGTGCGGGATATACCATGGATCTGTGCCGGGTGGACACGCTGGAGCAGCTGGCGCCGGGGACTTACGGGATCCTGGAGCCGGTGGAGAATTGCCCCCCGCTGGAGGCGGAGGACATCGATTTTGTGGCGGCGCCGTGCCTCTCCTGCGACCGGCAGGGCAACCGGCTGGGACAGGGAGGCGGTTACTACGACCGGTTCTTTGCCCGCTATCACGGAAACGCGGCATTGCTGTGCCGGGAAAAGCTGCTGTCGGAGGAGATCCCTGTGGAGCCCCACGACAAGCGGTTTGAGCTGATCGTGACGGAAAACGCTGTGTACCGCATATAAAAAACACCGCTGTGCAGCTCAGCAGGCACAGCGGTGTTTTTTATGGAAAATTACTTCAATTCGCCGTTGGCGGCGGCAGTCAGGTAGGCGTTGATGAAACCGTCGATATCGCCATCCATCACCGCCTGGATGTTGCCCATCTCATAGCCGGTTCGGGTGTCCTTGGCCAGCGTGTAGGGCATGAACACATAGGAGCGGATCTGGCTGCCCCACTCGATCTTCATCTGCACGCCCTTGATGTCGCTGATCTTCTCGGCGTGCTGCTGCAGCTTCAGCTCCGCCAGCTTGGCCTTCAGCATCTTCATGGCGTTGTCCCGGTTCTGGAACTGGCTGCGCTCCGTCTGGCAGAATACCACGATGCCGGTGGGCAGGTGGGTCAGGCGGACGGCGGAGGAGGTCTTGTTGATGTGCTGGCCGCCGGCACCGGAGGAGCGGCAGGCCTGCATCTCGATCTCCTCGGGACGGATCTCGATCTCGCTGTCGTCGGCCAGCTCCGGCATGACCTCCAGTGCGGCAAAGCTGGTCTGGCGGCGGGCGTTGGCGTCAAAGGGGCTGACGCGGACCAGACGGTGGACGCCGTTCTCACTCTTCAGATAGCCGTAGGCGTTCTCTCCCTCAATAAGGATGGTGGCGGACTTGATGCCCGCTTCTTCGCCGGCCTCGTAGTCCATCAGCTGATAGGTGTAGCCGTGGCGCTCGGCCCAGCGGGTGTACATACGGTAGAGCATCTCCGTCCAGTCCTGGGCCTCGGTGCCGCCGGCACCGGCGTGGAAGGTGAGAATGGCGTTGTTGGCGTCGTATTCGCCGGACAGCAGCGCCGCCAGACGCCGCTCGCTGATCTCTTTTTCCAGCGTGTTGTAGCCCTCGATCACGTCGGGCAGCTGAGAGGCATCGTCCTCCTCCTGAGCCATCTCGCACAGAGTCAGGGTATCCTCCCATTCGCTGACCAGACGGTCATGCTTCTTGATCTTGTTCTCCAGCCGCTTGATCTGCTGGCTGACCTTCTGGCTGCGCTCCAGGTTGTTCCAGAAGCCGTCCTGCTCCGTTTCCTTCTGAAGAGCGGAAAGCTCCTCCCGGGCCTTGGGGATGCCCAGCGCCTTTTCCAGCTCGCCCAGAGTGGGCTCCAGCGCCAGCAGCTTCTGCTTATATTCGTCGTATTCGATCACTGCCATATGTGGTAATCTCCTTGCTTGTAGATTTCAGTAACTAAATTATTATATCCGGAAAACCGGTATCTGTAAAGGGGAAAATCAGAGGGTTTCCGGCATATCCGGGGCATTTTCCGCGGAATATTCCTCCGAGGACTGGCGGTGATGCCGCAGCAGCATGGCGGCGTGCTCCTCCTCCCGCAAATTGCGGAACACCCGGCGCATCATCACCAGCGTCAGAGCGAAGGAGCATACATCCGCCACACTCTGGGCCAGCTGTATCCCCAACTGATCCAGCCACAGGGGCAGCAGCATTACGGCGGGGATGAAAAACAGTCCCTGACGGGCTGCCGCAAGGATGGTGGCGGGCAGGGTCTTGCCCATGGTCTGGGTCATCATATTGCTGACCAAGGCGTAGGCGGCCAGAGGGAAGGTAATACACTGGCACCGCATGGCCCGCGCGCCAAAGGCAACCACCTCTGGATCGTTCCGGAAAACGGCGATCAGCTGGGGAGCAAAGAGCAGTCCCACCGCGGCGACTACGATCAGAAAGACCGTGCCCCATTTGACACAGAACCGGAAGCCCTGACGGACCCGGTCATAGAGCTTGGCGCCATAGTTGAAGCCGCATACAGGCTGGAAGCCCTGCCCGAAGCCGATCAGCGCCGAGTTGGCGGTGGTCATCACACGGTTTACCACGCTCATGGCGGCAATGGCGGCATCGCCGTAATGTCCGGCCGCCACATTCAGACAGATGGTGGACACGGACATCAGACCCTGGCGGCATAAGCTGGGGAATCCGCCCCGCAGGATCTCTTTGAAAATGTGGCGGGTAAAGCGGATTTTTTGGGGATGCAGCCGCAGATTGCCGCCCTGCGTGCAGCCGAACAGCAGCAGGGCAAAGGAGCACAGCTGGCCGATGATGGTGGCCAGCGCCGCACCGGTGATACCCATGTTAAAGGTGAAGATCAGCAGCGGGTCCAGCCCTACGTTGATGACCGCGCCGGCCACAATGCCGATCATGCTGTAAATGGCGCTGCCCTGAAAGCGCAGCTGGTTATTCAGCACAAAGGAGGCGGTCATGTAGGGCGCGCCCAGCAGGATGATCCGCAGGTAGTCGCAGGCGTAGGGCAAAATGGTGTCCGTGGAGCCCAGCAGCAGCGCCAGCGGCCGCAGAAAGATCTGGCCCAGTATCAGCAGGAGAAAGCCGGCCAGAAAAGCCAGCGCCACGGCGGAGATGGCCATGGTTTCGGCGTCCTCCGTCTGGTGGCGGCCCAGCTGGCGGGAGATGTAGTTGCCGCTGCCCTGACCGAAGAAAAAGCCGGTGGCCTGGATGATGGCCATCAGCGAAAAGACTACGCCCACTGCGCCGGTGGCCGCGTTGGAATGGAGCAGACCCACAAAAAAGGTGTCCGCCAAATTGTAGGCGGCAGTCACCAGCATGGAGATGATGGTGGGAACTGCCATTTCACATACCAGCCGTCCCACCGGTTCGGTGGTCAGGCGATGGTATTTTTCCTCCTGCAAAAGATTGGCTTCTTTCAGATGCTTTGTCTCATGGAGATGATGATTGTGATACATATCCACCTCGGTTTCAGTGGTTTTTCTACTTATTTTTTATCATAACATGGATGATTCTGTAAATCAAGCCCATTGACCGGCGGCGCCGACTGCACTATAATAGCAACCAGGAGAACACTTTTTCGTAAAGGAGCTTAACTGGTATGAACGAGATCTATGTGACCGGCCATCGCAATCCGGATACCGACTCCATTGTGGCCGCCATGTCCTATGCGGCGCTGAAGAACGCGCTGGGCGAGAAGGAGTATGTGGCGGTGCATCTGGGCACCATCAGCGACGAGACCAACCGGATGCTGAAGCACTTCGGCTTCAAGCCGCCCCGCTTTATCCAGAACGTGCGCACGCAGGTGCGGGATCTGGACTTTGACCGTCCCCCCTGTCTGGACGCCTCTGTCACCATGGACCGGGCGTGGCAGCTGATGCGCAGCCAGAAGATCTCTGCCATTCCCGTGACCAACGAGGACGGCACCTTGTACGGAATGCTGTCCGCCGGCGACATTGCCACCTTCAGCCTGAACACCATCGCCAATCCGGTGGTGGAGGAGGTGCCCATGTTCAACCTGCTGAGCGTCATCGAGGGCCGCGTGGTGGGCGAGGGCGGTGATCTGGTGGACAGTCTGTCCGGCAGCGTGTCCATCGCCCTGCCCCAGAGCTGTGAAAACCTGCTGTTTGACAGCTCTGACAGCATCGTGCTGTGCGGCAGCCAGCCGGATATGATCCGCCGGGCGCTGGACATGCAGGTATCCTGCCTGATCCTGTGCCAGACCGACGTGGATCCGGAATGGGTAAAAGACGCCGGCAAGACCTGCATTATCTCCACGCCCTTTGACGCCAGCCGTGTTCACCGGCTGATCTATCAGGCCATCCCCATCTCCCGGCCCTGTGCCACCGGAGATCTGATCTGCTTCCATCTGGATGACTACATAGACGACGTGCGGGAGGTGGTGCTGAAAAGCCGCTATCGCTGCTACCCCGTGCTGGACGAGGAGGAAAAAGTGGTGGGCACCCTGTCCCGTTACCATCTGCTCCGTCCCCGCCGTAAGCAGGTGGTGCTGGTGGACCACAACGAGCTGGCCCAGACAGTGCCCGGCATTGAGCAGGCGGAGATCCTGGCCATCGTTGACCATCACCGTCTGGCGGATATCCAGACCCGACAGCCCATCAACGTCCGCAACGAGCCGGTGGGCAGCACCAACACCATCATCACTTCCATGTATCAGGAGCACGGCGTTATGCCCTCCCCCCACATGGCAGGCCTGATGGCGGCGGCGATTCTGTCGGATACGGTGATGTTCAAGTCTCCCACCTGCACCAAACGGGACATTGCCATGGCCGAGCGGCTGGCCCGCATCGCCCATGTGTCACTGGAGGAACTGGGCCGGGAGCTGTTTGCCTCCGGCGCGGTGGACAGCAAGTCGGCGGAGGATCTGCTGCGCAGCGACTTCAAGGAATTCCATATCGCCGAGCAGAACCTCGGCGTGGGTCAGGTGACATGTATTGACTCCGAGCATCTGATGCAGCGCAAGGAGGATCTGCTGAAGGCCATGGAGGAAATGCAGAAGAGCCATGAGTACGATATGGTAATCCTGATGCTGACCGATGTGCTGCAGGAGGGTACGCAGCTGCTGTTTATCGGCAGCGATGACGCCATCCGCAATGCCTTTGCCGTGGAGCCAAAGGACAACACGGTATTTTTGCCGGGCGTCATGTCCCGCAAAAAACAGGTGATCCCCATGCTGACGACCCTGTGGGGCTGAGAAAAAGAAAAGAAACGTTCACCGCGGAAATCCTTTGCAGCGGACATTTTGCGCTGTTGGGGAGAAATCCACGTTAAAATACCACAGAACCGCGCCGTAATGTCCCACCTGTTTTCGGGAAACCCTATACAATAGAAAAAGCTTACGGAGAAAACGGGGAGGAGCCTATGCCGGTTTGTGTCAGAAGTGAAACGGAAACGCTGGAGCAGGTACTGCTGCACCGCCCGGGGGCGGTGCTGGAGCAGCCGGTACCCGGCGAATTGGAACGGCTGCTGTTTGACGATTGCTTGTGACGCTGCGTTATGTAGTACAGTGGCGTCATGAGGAGGTGGAGCGCCATGTCGAAATACACCACAGGTGAACTGGCAAAGCTGTGCGGCGTTACCGTGCGGACGGTACAGTACTACGATACCCGGGGCATCCTGATCCCCAGCGAACTGTCCGAGGGGGGACGGCGGCTGTATACCGACGGCGATCTGCGGCGGCTGAAGATCATCTGCTTTCTGCGGGACATGGGCCTGCCCATCGACGCCATTGCCCAGCTGCTGGCGGAGGAGGAGCCGGGCCGGATTATCACGCTGCTGCTGGAGCAGCAGGCCCAGTCCCTGCGCCGTGAAATTGCGCGGCAGCAGGACAAACTGGAGAAGGTGGAGGCGCTGCAGCGTCAGGCGAAGCAGCAGGAGCAGTTCTCTGTGGAATCCATTGGCGACATGGCGTGTCTGATGGAGAAACGAACGCAGTTGAGGCGGCTGCATATGATCCTGCTGCTGACAGGGATTCCCATGGCACTGCTGGAGGTAACGGGTATCGTTCTGTGGATCGCCGCGGGGGTCTGGTGGCCCTTTGTGCTGTATCTGCTGCTGGCCGTACCCTATGGCGTGTGGGGCAGCCGGTACTATTTCAGGCGGGTGGCCTACATCTGCCCCCGGTGCCATGCCGTGTTCCGGCCAAAATTCAAAGAGGCGTTTTTCGCCCGCCATACGCCCTCTGCCCGGAAGCTGACCTGCACCTGCTGCGGGTATCACGGCTTTTGCGTGGAGACCTTCGGCGGCGACGGAGAATGAAACGGCTTTTGACGGAAAACCGCGCGCCTCTGCGCCTCACGCCGGCGCTGCCGCCCATCGTCAAAACGGTGTGGACTATCTTCGCGTAATGCAAAAAGACGACTGACCATTGGTCAGCCGTCTTTTTCTCTTGTGGTGTCATTCCTCGTCCAGACGGCGCAGACCCGCTACGTCTGACACCGGCAGGGAAAAGCTGATGGCGCCCGCCCTGGTGGCGGGACCGGCTTCTTTATTGATGGCGTTCATAATGGCGGCTTTCTCTTTGCCGCCGGCTACGATGTAGATGACGTCCTTTTCGTCGGCCAGCGACACGCCGAAAAACTTCTCGGTGCCGATGCCGCCGGTACCCTTGGCGTGCAGCACCGTGCCGCCGCCGGCCCCCGCGCCGCGGGCCGCGTCCATCACCATATCGGAGTGGCCTTCGTTCAGGATCACCACAATCAGTTCATGCTCAAAATGCATCGTCGGTACACCTCCGCTGGCGGCTTTGCCGCCGTCTGTCAGATAGGCAAGCGTCCGCCCGCTGCTGACGCTCTTCAGGGGCACGGCCAGCATCAGGCCGTTGCCGGGAATGTCAATAAACAGCTTGCGCTTGGCGGCGCGGAACAACTGCTTCATTACGTCCGTTCCCACCACCGCGCCGGTCACGGCTTTCTCTGTCCGGGACAGGCCGTACAGCGCCAGATGCTCAGGCGTGGCGGTGCCCCGGCCCAGCATGGTGGTGACCAGATTCAGCCCGGCGTCCCGGTACAGCGCCGCCATATCCTCCGCCCGTTCACGGTCGGTAATGCTCATCAGGTAGTACAGTTCCATATCAGGCCACCTCCCACAGCTCGATGACGCCCTCGTCGCTGAGATCCAGCACGGCCTCCTGCTCCTTGACACGGCGGGTCTTGATGACGTAGATGGCGCCCATCACCTGCACGGTGATGAGAGGCATCATGGCCACCAGCGCTACCAGACCGAAAGCGTCGGTCATGACATTGCCGCCCAGCGCGGTGGTGGCGCCCATGGCGAAGGGCAGCATGAAGGTGGCGGTCAGGGGACCGGAGGCCACACCGCCGGAGTCAAAGGCGATGGCGGTGAAGGTGCTGGGGACGAAGAAGGACAGCCCCAGCGCAATGATATAACCCGGCAGGATGAACCACAGAATGGAGATCCCCGTCAGCACACGCACCATGGCAAGGCCCATGGCCGCAGCCACGGCGATGGAAAGGCTCATGCCCATGGCCCGGGAGGAAATGGCGCCGGCGCTGAGCTCCTCCACCTGCTTGTTCAGCACATGGACAGCAGGCTCGGCATTGATGATGAACCAGCCCATCAGCGTGGCCAGCGGGATCAGCAGCAGGCCCAGCCCCTGCTCTGCCATGACGCCGCCCAGCACATAGCCCAGCGAGGAGAAGCCCACGTTGACGCCGGTGAGAAACAGCACAAGACCCACATATGTATAGGCTACGCCGATCAGAATCCGCAGCAGCGGCAGCTTCCGCAGGCGCAGGGAGAACACCTGAAACAGCAGGAAAAATACACAGATGGGCAGCAGTGCCACGGCTACCTCTCCCATCATAAGGGGAAGCTCCTCCAGATAGCCATAGCCTACGGTCAGAGTGGTCTCAAAGCCGTTGACCACGGTTTCTGAGGAGACCGTGGTGGTTTCCGGATAGAGGAAGCCCAGCAGAAGAACCGACAGAATGGGACCGATGGAGCACAGTGCTACCAGACCGAAGCTGTCGGCCTTGGCTTTTTCATCGCTTCGGATGGAGGCGACGCCCACGCCCAGCGCCATAATGAACGGCACCGTCATGGGGCCTGTGGTGACGCCGCCGGAGTCAAAGGCCACCGAAAGGAAGTCAGGGTCGGACAGGGCGGCCAGCAGAAACACGATACCGTAAAAGATCAGCAGCAGCGTCCGCAGGGAGATGCCCAGCAGGATGCGCAGCATACAGATGGTCAGGAAAATGCCCACACCTGCCGACACCGCCAGAACCAGCATGGTTTTGTCAATGCCCGGCACATTTTGCGCCAGTACCTGCAGATCCGGCTCGGCGATGGTGATGACAAGACCCAGAAAAAAGGCCAGAACCAAAATCAGCCACAGGCGGCGGGATTTTGTCATTTTGGCGCCCACCAGATTGCCCATCTGGGTCATGGCCAGCTCCGCGCCCAGCGTGAACAGGCCCATGCCCACGATCAGCATCAGCGCGCCCACCAGAAAGGCCAGCATCAATCCGCTGCCCACGGGGATGAAGAAGAAACACAGGACCGCCACGATGATGGTGATGGGCAGTACGGAATCCACCGCTTCCTTCAGTTTACCGTTGATAATTTTACGACTGGTCAAAATAACGCTCCTTTTCTGTCGGGCAACAAAGGGGCGCGCCGATTCCGGTGCGCCGCAAGAAAGGTAATGATTATAAAATAGTATACTATAAGCTGTCGGAAAAGGCAAGTTAAAACCCTGACAAGATGTGTGATGCGCCAAGGGCTGTGGGTCAAAAGAACCAGCGGACGCACCATGCCGCCGCCAGAAAGCCTGCCAGATCTGCCATAAGAGCGGCGGGAATGGTATAGCGGATTTTTTTGATGCCCGCCGCGCCGAAATAGACAGCGATGGTATAGAAGGTGGTTTCCGTGCAGCCCAGCATGACCGCTGCGGTGCGGCCGATGGTGCTGTCGGGGCCGTAGGTCTCCATCAGTTCACTGCCGGCGGCCAGCGCTCCGCTGCCGCTGAGGGGACGGATCAGCAGCAGCGGCGTGGTTTCCGGCGGAATGCCGATGGCCGTCAGCACCGGCGCGAGGGCCGAAGTGAGGAAGTCCAGCGCGCCGGAGGCGCGGAACATATACACCGCCGTCAGCAGCGCCACCAGATTGGGAAAGATCCGCAGCAGCACCCGCAGGCCTTCGGCGGCGCCGTCCGTCAGGGCGGTGTATACGTCCACGCGCTTTCCCAGTCCCCGTGCCGTTACCGCCGCCAGCAGCAGAGGGATCAACACAGAGGTCAGGTCCATATCAGCGCCGCCAGATGGCCTGAAGGACACGGGCCGCCAGCAGGCCCGCCGATACTGACAGCACGGAGGAGAGCCATACGGCAGGCAGAATGTCGAAGGGGGCCGCGCAGCCGTGGGCACTGCGGACGGCAGCCACGGTGGTGGGCAGCAGCTGAATGGAGGCGGTGTTCAGCACCACCAGACGGCACAGCTCATCGCTGGCCACGCCGCCGCAGCCCTGCGCCATTCTGGTGGCGGCACGGATGCCCAATGGCGTGGCGGCATTGCCCAGCCCCAGAAGATTGGCGGAGACGTTGGCGCTGAGAGCGGCCAATGTTTCACTGTCGCGGCTGGCGTTGGGCAGGATGCGGCGCAGCAGTGGTCGCAGCAGACCGGCTAGCTTTCCGCTGAGACCGCAGCGGTCCATCAGCGTCATAACGCCGCTCCACAGGCAGATGGCACCCGCCATGGAAAGGCACAGCTCTACCGCGGACTGCGCGCCGGTCAGGGCGGCGGCAGAGACGGCGGACAGCTGTCCTGTGGCACAGCCGAACAGCAGCGAAAGGAAAAAAAGACCTGTCAAAAAGTAAGGCATCGCCATATTATCTCACCTCGGATAAACTATATGCACAGAAGGAATGGCGATATTTGTAAAAAAATTGGATATTATGTCGACGGACAGTTGACAAACTGGTAAAAATATGGCATGATGGATGCGCAGAGGAACTCACCCTGTGGTGAGAAGCAGAACAGAGGAGAGGTTTGCGTGAAGTCGACCGGTATTGTGAGAAAGGTAGACGAGCTGGGGCGGATCGTACTTCCCATTGAACTGCGCCGCACATTGGACATTGCTGAGAAGGATGCTTTGGAGATTTATGTGGATGGTTCTACCATTGTATTGAAGAAGTTTCGGCCCAGCTGTGTCTTTTGTGACAGCAGCAGAGATCTGGTGACGTACAAGGACAAGAACATCTGCCCCAGATGTCTCAGGGACCTGAAAAACAGCTGACACGCGAAAACATCCCCACCGCCGCGGCGGTGGGGATGTTTTTATTGCTTCAATGCCGCGTCGTACAGGGCGTTGCGGCTCAGACCGGTGTCGTCGGCCACGGCCCGGACAGCGTCCTTCAGGCGCTGGCCTTCGGCACGGCGGCGCAGTACCAGCGCCACACCCTCCTCCAGCGTCAGGGCAGAGGCGGCGGCTTTTTCCCGGCCGGCCACCACCAGCACATATTCGCCCCTGGGCTCGTTGGCGGCGTAGTAGTCCGCTGCGGCGGACAGCGTGGTGCGCACAGTCTCCTCGTGGAGCTTGGTCAATTCCCGACACAGGGCGATGCGTCTGTCGCCGCCCAGCAGCTCCGCCATGTCGCAGAGGGTGGCGCGGAGACGGTGGGGCGCCTCGTGAAAGATCATGGTGCGCGTCTCGCCGGACAGCTCCTGCAGCTGCTCCCGGCGCTCCTTTTTGCCGGAGGGAAGAAAGCCCTCAAAGGTGAAGCGTCCTGTGGGCAGGCCGGAGACAGCCAGTGCGTAGACGGCGGCGCAGCAGCCGGGGATAGCCTGCACGGTGATGCCGTTTTCGGCGCACAGACGCACCAGCTCCTCGCCGGGATCGCTGATGGCGGGCATCCCCGCGTCGGTGACCAGCGCGCAGGTCTCACCGGACAGCAGGCGGGTGAGGATCGCCTGTCCCGCTGCGGCACGGTTGTGCTCGTGATAGCTGACCAGCGGTTTTTTGACGTCGAAATGATTCAACAGCTTCACCGAGACACGGGTATCCTCGGCGGCAATGAAATCGGCGTTTTGCAGCGTTTCCACGGCGCGGGGAGAGAAGTCTCCCAGATTGCCGATGGGGGTGGCCACCAGATATAAGATTCCGGGCATAATGGGTCACTCCTTGTCTCTGAAGTAGGCGCGGCGGATATCGGGGGATTCGCTGCCGTCCGGCAGGCGCAGCAGCAACGGCGGCTCTATGGTGAGGCCGGGCTTGCCGCCCCGGCGGCACTCCAACAGCAGCAGCGAGGGGGCGCTCCCGGCGGTGTGCTGGACGAAACGCAACCGTTTCGGTTCCAGACCGTGGGCCACGGCGGCAGTCATCAGCGCCGCCAGCCGCTCCGGGCGATACACCAGACACAGGCGGCCGCCCCATTGCAGCATCCGTGCCGCGGCGGCACATATGTCGTCAAGAGAAGCGGTCAGCTCGGCGCGGGCCTGACCGCGGCGGCCCTCCGACACCGCGCCGGTGTGGGACGCGAAGTAGGGCGGGTTGGACACCACCAGCCGGAACTGTCCCGACGGGAGACCGGCCCGATTGCGCAGGTCGGCCTGCATGACCGACAGGGGCAGGCCGTTGACGGCGGCGTTGCGGGCCATCATGCCACAGGCGTGATCGTCCAATTCGATACCAGTAAGCTGCAAGGTCGGCTCTCTTGCCAGCAGCAGCAGGCTCAGCAGGCCGGCTCCGGCGCCCAGATCGCAGACCCGCTCACCCCGACGCAGGGAGGGAAAGCTTCCCAACAAAAACGAGTCGGTGGAGGGCGGGAAGCACTGTTCATCATACCAATACTGCGGCCCGTTGGGCCACAGCTGCTCCATGCGTTCCATAGACAGCCCTCCTTTGTACGATCCGGTATAGCACAGTTTAGGATTTTTACAATCCGATAAAAAACAGCCGATGCATACGCACCGGCTGTTTTTCATGTACGCATTTTACTCAGCGGGGCTGATGGCGCCATTGGGGCAGGTGTCGCTGCAAGAACCGCAGTCCAGGCAGGCACCGGCGTCGATCACATACTGAGAATCGCCCTGGGAGATAGCGCCCACGGGGCAAGCATCTGCGCAAGCGCCGCAGCTGACGCAAGCGGAACCGATCTGATAAGCCATTTTGAGTACCTCCATTAAGATTTGTCACCGTTATTGTATCATGAAAATAAAAAAAAGCAAGACCTTTCTGATGGGATTTCCGGCGAAAATTGTGGAAGAGCGTGAAATTGACACCATAGGGCCGATGTGATAGAATCGACACAGAATGAAATGAGGAGGCGTATCCATGGAATACACCTATGCTTACTTTGAAAAAAGCGCCCAATATGTCCGGGAAAGACTGCATTTTCAGCCGGAGATCGGCATTATTTTGGGCTCTTCCCTGGGGCCTTTTGCCGCACAGGTGGAAAACCCTGTAACGATCCCCTATGAGGAGATCCCCCACTTTCTGCGCTCCACTGTGGCCACCCACGCGGGAAAGCTGATTGGCGGCACCATCGGCGGCAAGGGCGTGGTGTGTATGTCCGGACGGTTTCACTCCTATGAGGGGTATGATTTTCCCCAGTTAACGGCGCCTATCCGCCTGTTCAAGCTGCTGGGCTGCCGGGCGGTGATCCTGACCAATGCCGCAGGCGGCGTCAATCTGGACTATAAGCCCGGTGATATCATGATCATCAACGATCAGATCATGTTCTCCGGCTGCTCGCCTATGCGGGGTCCCAATATTCCGGAGTTCGGGCCGCGGTTTTTCGACGTGCAGAAGATGTACAGTCCCCGGCTGCGGGCCATTGCCCGCGAGTGCGCCGAGGGCAGCGGCCTTACCTTCCATGAGGGATGCTATTTCTTTATGCAGGGACCGCAGTTCGAGACACCGGCGGAGATCCGGGCCATCCGGACACTGGGCGGCGACGCGGTGGGGATGTCTACCGTTACCGAGGCGCTGACGGCGGCCCACTGCGGATTGCCGTGTCTGGGCTTCTCCGTCATCACCAATATGGCGGCGGGGATCCTGGATCAGCCCCTGACCGATGAGGAGGTCAATGAGGTAGGCCATCTGGTGGCCGACAATTTCAGCGCGTATCTGAAAAAAGTACTTGCGAGGATATGAAAATATGAGGACACTGCTGAAAAACGCCTGCATCTATACGCCGCAGGGCGTGATCCGCGATGGCTTTGTGGCCGTCGACGGCACGAGGATCGCCGCGGTGGGCGCCGCCCGGCCGGAGGGAGACTTTGACCGGGAGAAGGATATGTCCGGAAAACTGCTGCTGCCGGGATTGGTAAACGCCCACACCCACGCCGCCATGACGCTGCTGCGGGGCGTCGGCACCGATCTGCCGCTGCAAAAGTGGCTGTTTGACAGCGTTTTTCCCGTGGAGGCGCGGCTGACAGGGGAGGATATCCGGATCGGCACGGCGCTGGCGCTGCTGGAGATGCTCTCCTGCGGCACCACCAGCTTTACCGATATGTATTTCTTTCCGTGGGAGACGGCGAAGCTGGTGGCAGATTCCGGCATAAAGGCCAACCTTTGCTATCCGGTGCAGGCCTTCGACCCGGCAGACTCCTATGACAAAAACGAGAGCGCCCGCAAGCTGGAGCAGTTTTACGCCGACTGGCACAACGCCGCCGGCGGGCGCGTCCGGGTGGACGGCTGCCTGCACGCGGAGTATACCTGCAACGCCGATGTGGCGGCAGGGACGGCGGCGTGGAGCCGTCAGGCGGGCGTGCGGATGCACATCCATCTCAGCGAGACAAAAAGCGAGCATGAGAACTGCGTGGCCAAATACGGCAAGACGCCGGCGCGGTGGATGAACGATCTGGGCGTGTTTGACGTGCCCTGCACCGCCGCCCACTGCGTATGGGTGACGGCGGAGGATCGGGCGCTGCTGCGGCGCAGGGGCGTGTCCGTGGCCCACAATCCCACCAGCAACATGAAGCTGGGCAGCGGGTTCGCGCCCATTCCGGAGCTGCTGGCGGAAGGCGTCAACGTGACGCTGGGTACCGACGGCGCCGCCAGCAACAACAATCTCAATATGCCGGAGGAGATGCATCTGGCGGCCATCATCCACGACGGCTACCGGCAGGACACCTCCCTGCTGCCTGCCGCGCAGGTATTGGATATGGCCACCGTCAACGGCGCGCGGGCCCAGGGGAGAGAGGACACCGGCACCATCGAGGCCGGAAAGCGGGCGGATATGATAGCCATTGATCTGAACCGGCCCCATCTGCTTCCCCATCTGGACACGGCGGGTCTGGCGGTGTACAGCGTGCAGGCGGCTGATGTGTGTATGACCATGGTGGACGGCCGGGTACTGTATGAAAACGGAGAATTTCTGACGCTGGACCGGGAGCGGATCCTTTGGGACGCCCGCACCGCGGCAAAGCGGCTGTACGGAGAATGAGAGAGACAGGAGAAGAGAGCCATGGAGAGAGCGGACAAAGGCCTTGCCTTTATGATGCAGTATGAAAATGTGGCGTGGTACGATGCCGGTGAGGTGCGGATCCTTGACAGGCGGGTATACCCCCGGCGGGTGGAGTTCGTCACCTGCCGTACCCACCGGGAGGTGACGCAGGCGCTGACGGATATGGTGACCCAGTCCACAGGGCCGTTTACCGCCGCCGCCATGGGTATGGCGTTGGCGGCCTATGAGTGCCGGGAGCTGCCGGCGGCACAGCAGGTGGCCTATCTGGAACGGGCCGCGGAGACCATTTCCCACGCCCGGCCCACCACCGTGGGGCGGATGCAGCTGATCTGCGGCGGCTGCCTTGCGGCGGCCAAGGCCGCCATTTCCCAAGGTGTGAGCGACGTGGCGCTGGCCATCCGGGACTATACGGTGGAGACCAACAACCGCCGCTATTCCCGGGTGGGACAGATGGCCAAGCATCTGGTGGACAGGTTCCCCGACAACGGCACCGTCATGACCCAGTGCTTCGGCGAGACCATTGTGGCCATGATGCTGAAGGAATGCCGGGAGCGGGGCAAGAACATCCGTCTGTTCTGCCCGGAGACACGGCCCTATTTTCAGGGGGCGCGGCTGACGGCCACCGTGTGCCGTGATATGGGCTTCGATGTGACGGTGATCACCGACAACATGCCGGCCTATGTGATGCAGCAGGAGCATGTGGATGTGTTCACCTGCGCCGCCGACGCCATCTGCTGCGACGGCTATGTGGCCAACAAGGTGGGGACTTTCCAGATCGCCATCGCCGCCAACTATCTGGGAGTGCCGGTGTATATCAGCGGTATCCCCGACAAGGGGCATCCCACTGTGGACAGCGTTCACATCGAGATGCGCGATCCCGGGGATACGCTGGAGGCCATGGGCGTCAGGACCGCTGCCGATGGGGTGAAGGGGTATTATCCCGCCTTCGATATTACGCCGCCTCAGCTGATCACCGGTGTGGCGACAGATCTGGGCATCTATTCTCCCTATGAGTTGAAAAAGTACCTGGAAGTCAGCCGGCTGGGTCCCTATGAAATGGTCATTTGAATTACAAAATGATTATTCTGTATTACGGGAGGGCGGAAAATGGAGGATTCCTACAAGGAATTGCGGCAGGAAATGATAGATGTGTGTCTGGAGTCTCTCCGTGAGGGACTGTTTACCGGCACCAGCGGCAACCTCAGCGTGGCGCTGGGGGACGGCACTATGCTGATCACCCCTACATCGGTACGCTATACGGTCATGCGGCCCATGGATATCGTGCGGTGCGATCTGGACGGCAAAGTTTTTGAGGGGGAATTGCGGCCGTCCAGTGAGTGGCGGATGCACGCGGCGGTGTATCGGGCGTATCCGGAGGTCAAGGCGATCTTCCACACCCATTCTCCGTATGCCACGTCCTTTGCGGTGGTACACAAGCCCATTCCGGCGGTGCTGATCGAAACGATGATGTTTTTGGGCGGCGATGTGACCTGCGCCGAATATGCGACGCCCGGCACCTTTGCGGTGGGAGAGAACGCCGTGCCCTGCCTGAAGGATGGCCGCGGCGGCTGTTTGCTGAACAACCACGGTGTACTGGCGGTAGGCAGGGATCTCAATGAGGCCCGTACCCGCGCCCAGTATATCGAGGACAGCGCCCGGATCTATCACTATGCTTTGCAGGTGGGGGAACCGGTGGTGCTGAAAAAGCTGTGATAGCGGCCGGGCTTCATCGCTTTTGGAGATGCGTCATGGAAAAATCCGACAGCAAAAAAGCTGTCGGATTTTCTGAATGAATATTTATTTAAGAAATGCCGGCCAGAGCCGCCAAAACTCCCACGACTTCCCGACAGGCATAGCCTGCGCCAAGGAACCAGGGGCTGAAGCATCCGGCAGATTTGGGATCAAGACCGGCCTGCCTGGCAAACAGCTGCCCCCGCAGCTGGTGAAAATTATCGCTGGCGATGGCCACATGGGTGTCCAGCCCGTGTTCCCGAATGATGGCGGCGGCGAATTGAAGGTTCTCCCGGGTGTCGAAGGATTTTTCCTCGGCATAGATGCGTTCCGGGGCGATGCCCATGGCGATCAGCTCCCGGGCGGCGCAGCCGGCCTCGGTAAAGGGTTCGCTGTGTCTGTCCAGCCCGCCGGTGGTGATGCACACGGCGTCGGGATGAGCGGTCAGATAGTCGTAGGCAGCTTCGATGCGGCCTTGCAGCATCAGGCTGGGTTTGCCGTGATAGACCTGACAGCCCAGCAGCACCACGGTGTTGGGCGCGTTGTCCGCCTGCGGACGATTAGCAGCGGCAAGGCCCATGGCGGTCAGCACTATCGCCGCCACGACCAATACGATGCTGACGCCGGTGATCAGTATGGCCTTCAGCCATTTGGGGAAGCGGCGGAACAGCTTTGGAAAAAAACAGTACAGCGCCGCCAACAGCAGCAGTGCCGCCGGCCAGAACATGCCGATGTGGCACACACCGATCGCCAGCGGCATGAGAAAGTAAACGACTCCCAACAGGGCAAGGGTGCCGAGAATGGGTAAAAGCATGGTCAATTCTCCGCGATATGGCTGGCGATGCGCTGCATGATCATATCCAGCGCCACCAGATTATGGCCGCCCTCCAGCACGATGATATCGGCATACTTACGGGTGGGTTCCACGAACTGCTCGTGCATAGGCTTGACGGTGGTCAGGTATTGGGTCACCACGGATTCCAGCGAGCGGCCCCGCTCCTCCACGTCCCGCAGGGCGCGGCGCAGGATGCGCACGTCGGCGTCGGTCTCCACAAAGATCTTAATGTCCAGCAGATCCCGCAGGGCCTTGTTCTGAAAGATCAGGATCCCCTCCACGATCACCACCTTGGTGGGCTGGATCTCCACGGTTTCATCAGTACGGTTGTGGATGGCGTAATCGTAGACGGGGCAGTGGATGGGCTCGCCCCGCTTCAGCGCCTGCAGATCGGCGATCATCAGCTCGGTATCAAAGGCGTCAGGGTGGTCGTAATTCTGCCGGCAGCGCTCCGCGAAGGAGCAGTTCTGCCGCTTATAGTAATTGTCGTGATGGACCACGCTGATATCGCTGCCGAAGCGCCGGGCCAGGTGCTCCGTCAGTGTGGTTTTGCCGGAACCGGTGCCGCCGGCGATGCCGATGAAAATGGTGCTCATGGGGACCCCTCCCTTATATTGTTCCCCTTTATTATAGAAAGCCATTCGGTGAAAAGCAAGAAAAGATGTAAAAAAACGGTGAATTTCCAGCAATTTCAGTTGACGTGACGATTGCTTTTGGGGTATCATGTAAAAGTATTATCAAGAGTATGTCCTTTGGAGGAAGCAGAAACATGAGTCTGATTAAGTGTAAAAAATGCGGAGAAATGTTCTCTGACAGCTATAAAACGTGCCCGTTTTGCGCCGAAGATGAGGAGTACTACAACGGTAAAGTGAAAAAGCGGGGCCACCGGCAGGTGGAGAAAAAGAAAAAGACCCCCAGTGTGATCGGCCCCGTGCTGGTGCTGGTGCTGGTGCTGCTGGCGGCTGTTTTGGTGTGGACCTTTGCCGGCGATACCATCAAGGGGTGGTTCGGCGGGAAGGAGCCGGATAGCACGCCGGACAATCAGCAGCAGGTAGTCACACCGCCGGACAATGATAAGGACGATCAGCCGGAGACTACGGAGCTGAAGCTGGATCACCTGACACTGATCATGGCGCCCGGTGCAACGGAGAAGCTGACTGCTACCGGCGGCAGCGGCGAGACCTATCAGTGGATCACCAGCGATTCCGGCGTGCTGAAGGTCTCTGATGACGGTACTGTGACCGCCATGACCGAGGGCAGCGCCGTGGTGACCGTTACCTGCGGTGAGGAGAGCGCAGCCTGCGCCGTCACTGTCAAGGAGAATGCCGACAGCAACACAAATACCAATACCAACACCAATACGAACACGAACACCAACACCAACACTAACACTAACACAAATACGAATACCAATACCAATACGAACACAAATACGAATACGGGCACGGGGACGACGCTGAAGGATGCGACGGTTAAGACGATATATGGCTCCTTGAGCAAGAATCCCAGTGGCCAGTTCGACCTGACGGTAGGCAGCGGAGAGTCCATCGACCTGACGGTTGAAGGCGTCAGCGGTACGGTAACCTGGAGCAGCAAGGACAGCAGCATTGCAACGGTCTCTAACAGCGGTACAGTAAAGGGTGTCTCCGGTGGGAAGAGCACCGTAATTACGGCTAAGGTGGGAAGCGGAACCGTGGAGATCCTTATCCGCGTCAACTGATGTGAATAGCGACCATGAAAAGCAGCGGCATTGCCGCTGCTTTTCTCATTCCGACCGCCTTGTCAACGCTGTGGGAGTGTGGTATAATCAGAAACTGGAAAATTATCATCAGAAAAGGAAAAGAAGCATGACGACGCAGGACTATCGTACCCGCAGTCCGCTGCGGATCTTTTTGAGCTATTTTAAGCCCCATTGGAAGCTGTTTTCGCTGGACATGGGCTGCGCGATCCTCATTGCGCTGGTGGATCTGGCGTTCCCGCTGGTATCCCGGGCTGCGCTGTATCAATGGCTGCCGGAGAAAAACTACCGCGTGTTCTTTGTGGTGATGGCAGTCGTGGCGCTGGCCTTTGTGCTGCGGGCGGTACTGTACTACATTGTGACCTACTGGGGCCATACCTTCGGCATCCGGGTGGAGGCGGACATCCGGAGAGACCTGTTCCACCATATGCAGATGCTGGGCTTCGACTTTTATGACCGCAACCGCACAGGGCAGCTGATGAGCCGGCTGACCACCGATCTTTTTGAACTGACGGAACTGGCCCATCACGGGCCGGAGGACCTGACCATCTCCGTCATCACCATCGTGGGCGCGCTGGCGGTGATGTTCACCATCGAATGGCGCATGGCACTGATCGTGATGGCCATCATTCCGGTGTTTCTGGCGGTGCTGATGCTGCTGCGAGGCGGTATGAGCCGTGCTTCCGTTGCCGCCAAGCAGAAAACCGGCGCCATCAACGCCGAGATCGAATCCGGTCTCAGCGGCATCCGCACCGTCAAGGCCTTTGGCAACGAGACCATCCAGCAGCAGCGGTTCGACTGTGCCAACGAGACCTTCAAGACCGCCAAGCGGGGGTTTCATAAGGAGATGGGGCGGTTCAACGCCACCATGGAGTTGTTCGTGACGCTGCTGAACGTGGCAGTGATCGCCGGAGGCGGCTGGCTCATCATGGGCGAACGCATGAACTATGTGGATCTGATCACCTTCAGCCTGTATATCACCACATTCATCACACCGGTGCGTAAGCTGGCCAACTTTGCCGAGCTGTTCTCCAACGGATTTGCCGGACTGCACCGGTTTATCGAGCTGATGAGCACCGAGCCCACTATTGCCGACGCGCCGGATGCTGTGACGATGGAACATGTCCGGGGTGCTGTGGAGGTTAAGGATGTCAGCTTTACCTACGACGGAGCGGAGGAAGTACTGCACCATGTGAACCTGCATGTGGCGGTGGGTGAGACAGTGGCTGTGGTAGGGCCTTCCGGCGGCGGAAAATCCACCCTGTGCCAGCTGATCCCGCGGTTTTACGACGTGACGGAGGGCGAGATCGACATCGACGGCGTGGATGTGCGGCGGCTGCGGCTGACGGATCTGCGGCGGGCCGTGGGCGTGGTGCAGCAGGACGTGTTCCTGTTTGCCGACACCGTGCGGGAGAATATCCGCTACGGGCGGCCTGACGCCACCGATGAGGAGGTGGAAGCCGCAGCGAAGCGGGCGGAGATCTACGATGATATCCTGGCCATGCCGCAGGGCTTCGATACCTATGTGGGCGAACGGGGTACTTTACTCTCAGGAGGACAGAAGCAGCGGGTGGCCATTGCCCGTGTCTTTCTGAAGGACCCGCCCATCCTGATCCTGGACGAGGCGACCTCAGCGCTGGACAGTGTGACCGAGGCAAAGATCCAGCACGCCTTTGACATGCTGGCCAAGGGGCGTACCACACTGATCATCGCCCACCGGCTCAGCACCATCCGCGGCGCGGATCGTATTTTAGTGGTGCAGGAGGGCTGCATTACCGAGCAGGGCAGCCATGAGGAGCTGCTGGCGCGGCAGGGCGTGTACGCCCGGCTGTATCATACACAGAATCTGGGGGAATATCACCATGAAGCAGGAAAAAATTGACCGCATCAACGAGCTGGCCCGCAAAGCTAAGGCCGACGGCCTGACCGTGGAGGAGGAAGCCGAGCGGGACGCGCTGCGGCTGGAGTATAAGGAGGCGATCCTGAGCAGCCTTCGGGACCATCTGGAGCATACCTGGATCGTGGATGAGAAGGGGAACAAGCGGAAATTGCAGCACAAGGGGGAAAAGGCGCAATGACATTTGAGGATAACGGCAACTTCCGGCCGGAGCAGAGACCCTATTCCGGCGGACAGAACGGCGGCGGGAATCGCGACAATGATTTCGGCGCGTGGCTGCTGATCGGCATCATGTTCCTGGTGGCGTGGCCGGTGGGCCTGATCCTGCTGATCAAGAAGCTCAGCGATAACCCCCAGCGGACGAAGAAGGTGGTATCCGACACGGCGGAGCATCTGCGCTCCAAGGCACAGGAGATGCGGCAGGAGCAGCAGACCCGGAAAACACAAGCAGGCAAGCAGAGTGCCGTGAAAAAGGTCACCCAGACGCCCCAGCTTTCTGACAAAGGCGCCAAAGTCATGAAGATCATCGGCATCGTGCTGGCGGCGCTGGGCGGCGTGGCCCTGCTGGGTGTCGCGGAAAACTGGCTGGGCTATGCCATCGAATACAACGAATGGTGGTATTTCCTGCGGCAGATGTTCTATCCCACGGGACTGCTGGCGGGCGGCTTGGCGCTGCTGATCGGCGGCGGCGTTATGAAAAAGCGGATGCGCCGTTTTTCCAAGTATCTGGCATGCGCCGGAGCGCGGGATGTGATCCCGCTGTCTTGTTTGATGAAGGCCGCCAGTGTGCGGGAGAGTAAAGCTGAGCGGGATCTGGAACTGATGATCGAAAAGGGTATGTGGGGCCCCACTGCCTATCTGGACCGGGGAAACGACATACTGTTTCGCTCGCAGAAGGCAGCTGATGACTATTTTGCCGCCAAACAGACCGCCGCACAGAAGCAGACAGCCGCTGCTGCGGAGGAGGCCGCACCGCAGGAAAAAGAGGGTTATGAGAGCATGCTGCAGGCGATCCGCCGGGCCAACGACCGCATTGACGATCCGGTGCTTACCGCCAAGATCCACCGGCTGGAGGCCATCACCGGCCAGATCTTCAAAGTGATCCGGGAGGAACCGGCCAAAAAGAACAAGGCCAATACCTTCCTGAACTACTATCTGCCCACCACCCAGAAGCTGCTGGACAGCTATGCCGACTTTGAGGAGACAGGCGTCAGCGGTCAGAATCTGGATCAGGCCAAGGTGCGGATCGAGGAGACCATGGACAACATCATTGCCGGATTTGAGCATCAGCTGGACGAGCTGTACCGGGACGCCGCCATGGATATCGACAGCGATATCCGAGTGATGGAGACCATGCTGCGGCGGGATACCGCCACCGCCGCCGATGACTTCGGTCTGGACGGCGGCACCGCCGTCCAGACACCGGACACAGAGATTGAATAAAGGCGAAAAACAGAGCGGCGGGGATCTCCGCTGAATCTTGACAAGCAGTACTTTTCCCGATACAATAAATTTTTGAGAATAACGCGCGTTGCCGCGGGAATTGAGGTTTATACATTATGGCAAAGGATCAGAGAAATGTGGAAGCAATTACCCCGATGGAGGAGGATTTCGCCAAGTGGTACACCGACATCTGCCTGAAAGCGGAGCTGGTGGACTATGCCAGCGTCAAGGGCTTTTTGATCTTGCGCCCTTATGGCTACGCCATCTGGGAGAATATCCAGAAGTATATGGACAACGAGTTTAAAAAGACAGGTCACGTCAATGTGGCCATGCCCGTGCTGATCCCGGAGAGCCTATTGAAGAAGGAGGGCGAGCTTGTCCAGGGCTTCGCTCCCGAGGTGGCGTGGATCACCCACGGCGGCAGCGAGAAACTGGAGGAGCGTCTGGCTTTCCGGCCCACCTCCGAGACCATGTTCTGCGATCACTGGGCCCATGTGCTGCACAGCTGGCGTGAGCTTCCCATGCTGTACAACCAGTGGTGCAGCGTCATCCGCTGGGAAAAGACCACCCGTCCCTTCCTGCGCAGCCGTGAGTTCTGGTGGCAGGAGGGCCACACCATCCATGAGACCGCCGAGGAGGCCATGGCGGAAACGGAGCAGCAGCTGAACTGCTACGCCGACGTGTGCAAAAACGCCCTGGCCATGCCGGTGGTGAAGGGCCGCAAGACCGACAAGGAGAAGTTCGCCGGTGCTGAGGCCACCTATACCATCGAGTGCATGATGAAAGACCACAAGGCCCTCCAGTCCGGCACCAGCCACTATTTCGGAGACAAGTTCTCCCGTGCCTACGACGTGACCTTTACCGGCCGGGACAACACCTTGCAGTATCCCTTCCAGACCTCGTGGGGCGCCTCCACCCGTCTGATCGGCGCTATCATCATGACCCACAGCGATAACCACGGTCTGGTGCTGCCCCCTGTCATCGCCCCCACGCAGGTGGTGGTGATCCCCATTGCCCAGCATAAGCCCGGCGTGCTGGATGCCGCCGCCGCTTTGAAGGACCGCCTGACGGATGCCGGCATCCGTGTATCCATGGACGACAGCGACCAGTCTGCCGGCTGGAAGTTCGCCCAGTACGAGATGAAGGGCGTGCCCCTGCGTGTGGAGATCGGCCCCAAAGATATGGAGAAGGAGCAGTGCTGCATCGCGCGCCGTGACACCGGCGAGAAGGTGTTTGTGCCGCTGGCGGAGCTGGAGGAGCGGGTCAAGGGCCTGCTGCAGGAGGTCCACGACAACCTCTACAACATGGCCGCCAAGAATCTGGAGGACAATACCTTTGACATGACCGACTGGCAGGAGGTCAAGGCCATGGCCGAGGGTAAGGGCGGTTTTGCCCGCACCAAGTGGTGCGGTAGCCTGGAGTGCGAACTGGCCATGAAAGAGAAGGCCGGTGTTTCCAGCCGCTGCATGCCCCTCAAGCAGTCCGGTACCGCCGGCAAGTGCGTCATGTGCGGCAAGCCCGCCACCACCGATATCTACTGGGGCGTGGCATATTAAAAGTTGACATGGCATACGCAAAGCACCGTCCCGCGGGACGGTGCTTTGTTATCGTTTTATTCAAATACAATCGGTGTGTGGTCACATATCTCCATGATTTTTTCCTGCAGACGCTTCAGATCCTCAAAGGTCTCCGGCTTCTTATGGGGATCCCGCAGCAGGGCCGCCGGATGGTACAGCGCCATCATCAGCGTACCGTTGCGGTCAAAGAACTGGCCATGCTCCTGACTGATCTTGAAGTCCGGCTTGATCAGCTCCATGGCGCTGATGCGGCCCAGACACACAATGATTTTGGGCTTCATCAGCCGTACCTGCGCGCGCAGATACGCCCGGCAGGCGTCCTTTTCCTCTCCCAGCGGATCCCGGTTTTCCGGCGGACGGCACTTGACGGAGTTGGTGATGTAGATATTCTTCCGATGCAGGCCGATCATGGCCAGCATGTCGTCCAGCAGCTTACCGGCCCGGCCCACAAAGGGCTCGCCCTGCTGGTCCTCATTGGCGCCCGGCGCTTCGCCGATGAACAGCACCTCGGCGTTGGGATCCCCTACGCCGAACACCACCTGCGTGCAGGTGCGGCGCAGGCCGCAGGCCTCACACTTCAGGCAACTCTCCCGCAATTCCTCCCACGCGGTCATCCCAATCTCGCCTCCATCCAGTTCCAGATATCCTGATAGATCATGGGCCGCTGCGCCTTCTCATTGAGCAGCTCATGCCGCAGGCCCGGGTAAAGCTTCAAGGTGCAGTCCGTTACGCCGCTGCGCTTGAACTCGTGGTATGTCTGGCGCACGCCGCTGCCCATGCCGCCCACCGGATCATCCTGGCCGGAGATCAGCAAAATGGGGATCTTGCCGTCCATTTTGTCCAGATTGGAGAACCGCTGGTTGAAGCGGATGCCCTTGAGCATCTCATAGAACAGCCCCACCGTGGCGTCATGACCGCACAGGGGGTCGGCAATATAGGCGTCCACATTCTCCTCATCCACCGACAGCCAGTCGTAGGCGGTGCGGTTGGGCTTGAAGGTCTTGTTGTAAGCGCCGAAGGCCAGATTCGTCACCATATCGTTGGTGGCTGCCGGGTTTTTCCGTTTCAGTATTCCCGCCAGCGCAAGGCCACTGGTCAGGGTGGCGCCGCTCTGCCAGCCGGTGCCCATCAGTATGGCGGCTTTTACCGTGCCGGGATAGCGGATGAGATAGGTGCGGCTCAAAAACGAACCCATGGAGTGCCCCATCAGCAGCAAGGGAAGATCCGGATACTGCTCCTTCAGGCGTGTGTGCAGCACATAGATGTCGTCCACCGGAGTATTCCATGTGTTGCCGTCGCCGAAATACACCGGCGTGCCGCCCTCCGGCAAAGACTCCCCGTGGCCAAGATGGTCATGGCCCACCACGATTACGCCGTGGTCATTGAGAAACCGGGCGAAATCATCATAGCGGCCCACATATTCCGCCACGCCGTGGACGATCTGCAAGACCGCCACCGGCGTTACGTCCGTGGGGATCCATGAGATGCCGTGCAGCCGTGTTTTTCCGTCGCTGGAAAGAAAGGTGAAGTCCGTCTTTTTTGTCATGGCAATTTCGTCCTTTCCGTGATATACTGTTACTATTATCGTATTTATTCTATCACAGGAAATCACACTTGAAAAGGGGGAACTGTCATGGCTTCCTATATTCTGGCGCTGGATCAGGGCACCACCAGCTCCCGGGCCATCGTATTCGATAAGCGGGGAGACATCGTGGGTCGGGGCCAGTACCTTTTCACCCAGCACTATCCCCAGGCGGGGTGGGTGGAGCATGACCCCATGGAGATCTGGCGCACGCAGGCACAGGCGGCCGCTGACGCCATTGCCGGACTGCCCGCCGGCGCCATCGCCGGTATCGGCGTCACCAATCAGCGGGAGACCACCATTATCTGGGACAAGATCACCGGCGTGCCGGTGTATAACGCCATCGTCTGGCAGTGCCGCCGCACGGCAGAGCTGTGTGAAGAGCTGAAACGCCGGGGGCTCAGTGAGCGCATCCAGTCCACCACCGGCCTTTTGATCGACGCCTATTTCTCCGCCACGAAGATCCGCTGGATCCTGGACAACGTGCCCGGCGCGCGGCAGAAGGCGGAGCAGGGGCAGCTGCTGTTCGGCACGGTGGAGACGTGGCTCATCTGGCAGCTGACCGGCGCTCATGTGACCGACTACTCCAACGCCAGCCGCACCATGCTATTTGACATCCACAAGTTGGCGTGGGACGCGGAGCTGTGCGGGATGCTGGGCATTCCCATGTGTATGCTACCCCGGTGCGTCGGCAACTCCCAGTTGTACGGCACGGTAAAAGAGGGTATCCCCGGGCTGGAGACGCTGGCCGGCGTTCCGGTGTGCGGCGCGGCAGGGGACCAGCAGGCGGCCCTGTTCGGCCAGACCTGCTTCCACGCCGGTGACGCCAAGAATACCTACGGCACCGGATGCTTTACGCTGATGAACGTGGGACAGAAGCCCGTCCGCAGCCGGGCGGGACTGGTGACCTCCGTGGCGTGGAGCGTGGAAGGCGCGGTTACATACGCATTGGAGGGCAGCGTCTTTAACGGCGGCAGCACCATCCAGTGGCTGCGGGATGAGCTGCATCTGATCGACTCTGCCCCGGAGTGTGACCGGCTGGCCGAATCGGTGGACAGCAGCGGCGGCGTTATCGTGGTGCCGGCCTTTACCGGACTGGGAGCGCCCTACTGGGATATGTACGCCCGGGGCGCTATTCTGGGCGTTACCCGGGGCACAGGACGGGCCCATATCGCCCGGGCTGTGCTGGAGGCCATCGCCTTTCAGGTGACGGATCTGATGCTGGCCATGCGGCAGGACGCCGGATGCGACATCACCTGTCTGCGGGCTGACGGCGGCGCCAGCGTCAGCGATATCCTGCTGCAGATGCAGGCGGATCTGCTGCGTATCCCGGTGGACCGTCCCGCCATGGTGGAGACCACCGCTTTCGGCGCGGCGGCGCTGGCAGGTCTCAACTGCGGCATGTGGGGCAGTCTTGAGGAACTGTCGGCCCTGCGCCGCAGCGAGCGGGTATTCACGCCCCAACGGGTGCAGGCGGAGTGTGACGACGCCTACCGCATGTGGAAGCGGGCCGTTCAGCGCAGCGCCGACTGGATCGAGCATTGATGTCCTATTGGTTAACAATTGATGAATTTCGCCCCAAACCTCTTGCAAAATTGCTTTCCGGTGGCTATAATCAGCCTTGATAAAGCACCTATTTTACTTTGAAAGGAGTCTACTATGTCTTTTTTTGAGAATTTTACCGAGAAAGCCAAAATGTACGCCAATATCGCCGCAGAAAAGGCCAGAGACGTGGCCGAAGTAGCCGCCGACAAGGCCAAGGATGTAAAGGAAACCGCTCAGTTGACCATGGCCATCAAGACCGAGCAGCGGGAACTGGACAAGAACTACCGCGCCATCGGCCAGTGGTTCGCCTCCGAGTATGAGGGTGAGATCCCTGACGCCATCAAGGACGTGATGGCCGCCATCGAGGCCAGCCGCACCAAGATCGAGGAGATGGAAGCCGCACTGGCGGAGAAGCCCGGCGCGGATGACGGAGACGCCGAGACCCCTGAGCTGAAGGTCTGTCCCGTGTGCGGCACTGCCACCAACTCCAAGTTCTGCCCCGAGTGCGGCGCCGCTGTGGATGCAGCGCCTGTCAAGGACGAGGCGCCCACTGAGCCCCAGGAGTAAATTTCGGATTCTTTTTCCCCATTGTAAAACGATCCCTCGGCGAATGGCCGGGGGATCGTTATTCTTTGGCATATTTCAGAATACCGGTTTCGTCATATGGAGGTTTCCGCATACTGCCGAATCTTGCCCGCTGTGTCAGCAACCGCTCTTGCCTTTTCGACCTGTTTCGTGTATGCTGAAAGAGAGAAGTGAGGTGTGCATCATGACCCTTTTACAGATGAGCTACATTCTGGAGGTGGATCGCTGCGGCTCCATTAACCGGGCGGCCCAGAACCTGTTTGTGTCCCAGTCGGCCCTGTCCAGTGCCATTGCCGAGGTGGAGCGGGAACTGGGCATCACCATTTTCCATCGGTCCAATCGCGGTATCGCCCTGACGGAGGATGGCCGGGAGCTGCTGAACCAGATCATCCCCATCGTGGAACGCAGCCGCAAGATCACCCGCTACTACAGTGAGCGCAGGGCGGAAAACCGGGTCACGCTGTCCATTGCCGCCCAGCGCTATCCCTTCTGCGCCAAGGCGTTCGTGGAGTTTTTGCACCTGCGGGAGGAACCCCGCATCGAGGTCAGCTTCAAGGAGGTGGAGATGGCCTCTGTCATTGAGCAGGTGGCCCAGCAGCAGAGCGATCTGGGGGTGATCTTCGTCTCCGATATGACGGAGCGATTCATTCGCCGGATTCTGGAGGGCCGTAATCTGGAATTCCACCAGCTGGCGCGCCTGCGGCCCCATGTGTTTATGCGCCGGGGACATCCCCTGTCCGGCGAAGCATCGGTGACGCCGGAGCAGCTGCGGCAATATCCCTATGCCGCCTTCACCCAGAGCGACACCAACCTCAACTACGCCGAGGAGGTGGTGGCGGGTACCGCCGCCGACTTCAATCAGGTGGTCTATGTATCCGACCGGGCCACCATCTACAGTGTCATTGCCCACACCAACTGTGTTTCCACCGGCAGCGGCGTGCTGCCTGACGGCTTTGGTGATGACCGGCTGGTGACGGTACCGCTGACGGGACAGCACGACATGCGCCTTGGGTATATCAAGCTGCGCTCTGTGCCGCTCAGTGACTCCGGCCGGGAGTTTGTGGAGATTTTGCAGCAGATCCTGAAAGAACTGGAGGAGTGACGCTCCTCCGGTTGATGTATCGTGCTTGCCGCCGCATTGCGGAGACGGTGTGCAGAAGAAAACCGGGAAGGACGACCTTCCCGGTTTTGCGTTATTCAATGGAGATGATATAGAAGTATACGCTCTGTCCGCCGGGGATGGCGGCCACCTCCGCATCAGGGCAGCGCTGGGCAAACAGCGCTTCCGTCCGCGCGCCCTCCTCCTCAGAGACGCCCTCGCCGGTGTAGATGTTGATGTATTCCGCATCGGCTTCGGCGGCGTGCCGGCTCAGCTTCTCCAGCAGATCCTCCATGGAGCGGCTGGTGCCGAACAGCTTGCCGTCCAGCAGCGCCAGATAGTCGCCCTCGTTGATGGCAAAGCCGTCAAAATCAGAGTTGCGGGCGGCATAGGTGATCTGAGCGGTGGATACCGTCTGGGCGGCAGCCACCATGGCCTGAGCAATGGTCTGGGGATCGGTTTCGTCGGGATCGAAGCTCATCATGGCGGTGATGCCCTGAGGGACGGTGGCGGTGGGGATCACCACGATCTCCTTCTCCGTCAGGCCCACGCACTGTTGGGCCGCCATGATGATGTTTTTGTTGTTGGGCAGGATGAACACCACTTCGCTGGGGGTGCGGTTGACCTCCTTGAGAATCGCCTCGGTGGAGGGATTCATCGTCTGACCGCCGGACACGATGGTGTCCACGCCCAGCGCCCGGAAGGTGTCCGCAAGGCCGTCTCCGGCGCACACGGCCACGAAGCCATACCGCTTTTCCGCGGGAGCCACGGCGTTTTCCTGGTTTTCCAGTTCCTCCTCCACAGCGTCCAGATCGTCGGTGCTGTGGGCCTCACGACCGGCCGCCAGATCGTCCCGCTGGGTGCGCATATTCTCGATCTTGGCCAGCTCCAGCGTGCCGTACTTCTGGGCCTCCGTCAGGGCATAGCCGGGGATATCGGTGTGGACGTGGACCTTGAAGCACTCGTCATCCTCGCCGATCACCAGACTGTCGCCGATGCTGTCCAGATAGGCACGCAGGGGCTCCAGTGATTTCTCACCCATGGTTTTACGGACGATGAACACCGTGTCGAAGGTGAACGTGATCTCGTCCTCCAATGCGGCGAAGTCGGCTTTTTCCTTGACCGCGGTCTCCTCGGTCACTTCGGGGATGGCCTCGCCCCGCAGACAGCGCAGCATACCGTCCAGAATGATCAGGTAGCCCTTACCGCCGGCATCCACCACGCCGGCCTTTTTCAGCACAGGATTCATTTCCACCGTCTCGGCAAGCGTTACTTCGCCGGCACGGATGGCTTCCTCCAGCACGAATTCCACGCAGTTGTTCTCCTGTGCGGCCTCCATGGCCCGTTGAGCCGCCAGACGGGAAACGGTCAGCACCGTACCCTCGGCAGGCTTCATCACAGCGCCGTAGGCAGTGGCAACGCCCTCCTGCATGGCGGCGGCCAGTGCCGCGCCGTCAGCTTCGGCGAGACCCTTGAGGGACTTGGACATGCCGCGGAACAGCAGGGACAAAATGACGCCGGAGTTGCCGCGGGCGCCCCGCAGGAGTCCCCGGGCCGTTATCTTGGCGGCGTCGTCAATGGTGGCAGGCTCGGCTTTTTTCAGCTCGGCGCAGGCGGTCTGAATGGTCAGATACATATTGGTGCCGGTATCGCCGTCGGGGACGGGAAAGACATTCAGGTCGTTGATGGACTGTTTCTGCCCCGCAATGCAGGCAGCGCCGAAGAGCACCATCTCCTTAAAGGCGGCACCGCTGATTTTCTCTATCATCTTGCTGTGATCCTCCCTTAACTGTTACTGACGGAGTCCACGCAGACGTTTACGTCCCGGACCTCCACACCGGTATTGCAGGTGACCACATACTTGACCTCGCTCATAATGGCACGGCAGACGGTGGCGATATTTACACCGGCGTCCACCATGATATGCAGCTCGATGGACACGGTGTTGTCATCGTTGTAGGTGACCTTTACGCCCTTGCTCATGGCTTCGGGACGCAGCAGGTGGACAAGGCCGTCCGTCATGGAGCGGTAGGCCATGCCCTTGACGCCGAAGCAGTTGGTTGCGGCGGCGCCGGTAATGGTGGTGAACACTGCGTTGGAGATGGTGATATCCCCGTGCTCACTGTTGATTTTTATCATAGCAGCCTTCCTTTCTGTCGGAGGTGAGTTACGCATAGCAATGACATAATATCATGTATTATATACCATCTTCCGGTAAATAACAAGGAATATTTTAGACCGCAGAAAATCTTCCGTTTCACCGCCAACAGACTTGCTGCCTGCCGTGTGCGGTTTCCGTGCTGCGAGACCCTGTAAAAAACAGAAAACCGGAGGGACGAAGCCCTCCGGTTTTCTGCTGTATCAGGAAATGCTACCGGCCGTTCTGGCCGAAGTAGTAATCATACAGATCGGGGAACGGATCGTAATCGTTTCCGTCCGACTGTCCCTGGCTGCTCTGCTGCGTTTCCTCGCCGGTGGTCTGGGGCTGCTGGTCAAAGGTCAGCTCCAGCGTAATATACTCGCCGCCGCGGTAGACGGTCAGCGTTACGGTGTCACCGGCCTTATAGCCCTTTTTGGCCATGGTCAGATCGGTCATGGAGGTAATGGCGGTGTCATTCAGCTTGGTGATCACGTCGCCCAGCTGCAGGCCGGCCTTTTCGCCTGCGCCGCCGCTCTCGGTGGAGTAGACAAACACGCCCTCCGTGATGTCGATATTGTACTGGGCCGCCATCTGCTCGGTCATGGTGCCGGCCTTGATGGCCATATAGGCCTTACCGGTCACCTGACCGTTTTCGATAATGTCGGTGATGATGGCCTGCACGTCGCTGATGGGGATGGCGAAGCCCAGACCCTCCACGGTGGTGTTGGAATAGCTGGAGTACTTGGCGGAGACAATGCCCACCACCTCACCATACAGGTTCACCAGCGGGCCGCCGGAGTTGCCGGGATTGATGGAGGCGTCCACCTGGATCATGTTGAAGGGGGTGCCGTCCACGTTGATGGCGCGGTCACAGCAGGAGACAATGCCCTGACTCATGGAGAAGGTCAGCTCACCCAGCGGGTTGCCGATGGCCAGTACCGTGTCGCCTACGTTCACATCGGCGCTGTTGCCCAGCGTCACGGCAGGCAGACCGCCGGCATTGATCTTGATGATGGCCACATCGTAGTCACTGTCGCCGCCGATAACGGCAGCGTCATAGGTGTCGCCGTTATAAAGCGTTACCTTTACGGAGGTGGCGCCCTTGACAACGTGGTAATTGGTGACGATATATCCGTCAGGGCTGATGATGAAGCCGCTGCCGGCGCTGGCAGTTTCCACTGTCTGCCCAAAGATATTGATACCGGCGCTGGCGGTGGTGTTGATGGACACCACGGAGTTTACAGTGGAGGCGTAAACTTCGGCAGGCTCCATCTTGGTCTGGCCGTCTACCTGCTTCACCGACACGGTGACAGGGGCGCGGTCACTCTGCTGGAGGGTGACCGTCTGCCGGGTGGAGCTGCGGTACAGCGCCGCACCGCCGAAGCCGCAGCCGGTGCCGATGATGGCGCAGGCCAGCACAATGGCGATCACCTTTGCCGCCGTGGTTTTGAAAAAGCTCTGTTTTTTCCGGGGCGGCTCCTCCGGGGAGACGCTGCTGCCGGAGGGCTGATAGTCGTCGGCGGGCAGATTGCTGTTGCGGCCATAGTGGTACTGGTTGCTATGGAAGCGATCAAATTCATCGTTATACATCATGGATTCCTCCTTTATTTTCAAAACGAACTGTGGTATCATTCATCTTGGTTACTATCTTATACAGTTTTCTTAATTGTACCTTTAAGTTTTCCCTTGAAATTTTTAACTTTTTGTGACCATATTGCGGAGGGACTGTCATGCTGCGGCTGGAGGGCATTAAGCTCCCCCCTGAAGCGGGAGCGGAACAATTGAAGCGGAAGGCTGCCGCCGTGCTGCGCTGCCGGGAGGAGGATATCGCGGCCGTGCAGGTACTGCGCCGGGCCATCGACGCCCGGGACGGCCTGCGGTTTGTGTATACTGCGGCGGTGGAGGTGAAAGACGAGACGCGGCTTTTGAAGCGCTGCCGCGATACACACGTTTCTCGCTATACGCCGGAAGCTTACACCCTTCCGGGACCTGTGAAGGGCGGCGACCTGCCGACCGTGGTGGTGGGCATGGGGCCTGCGGGCTTGTTCGCGGCGCTGGTGCTGGCCAAATGCGGCGTGAAGCCCATCGTACTGGAGCGGGGCCGCTGCGTGGAGCAGCGGCAGCAGGATGTGCGGCGGTTTTGGGAGAGCGGGATATTGGATACGGAGTCCAACGTCCAGTTCGGCGAGGGAGGCGCAGGGACGTTCTCTGACGGAAAGCTGAACACCGGCACCAGGGATGTGCGGCACCGCTGGATCATGGAGCGGCTGGTGGAATACGGCGCGCCGGAGGACATCCTGTGGGATGCCAAGCCCCATGTAGGCACCGATAGGCTGCACGTTGTCCTGCAGAACCTGCGGCGGGAGCTGCTGGCATTGGGGGCCGATCTCCGGTTCGGTCACAAGCTGGCGGATATTACCGTAAAGGACGGATGCCTGACAGGTCTGACCGTGGAAACCGAGGAGGGAATCTATACGCTGCCCTGCCGCCACGCGCTGCTGGCGCTGGGCCACAGTGCCCGGGACACGGTGGAAATGCTGTACGGCGCGGGGGTGGCCATGACCGCCAAGCCCTTTGCCGTGGGGGTGCGCATCGAGCACCGGCAGGAGGATATGGACGCGGCACGGTACAAGCAGTATGCGGGCCATCCCTGCCTGCCGCCGTCCACATACAAATTGTCCTGCCATCTGGAAAACGGCCGCAGCGCCTTTTCCTTCTGCGTCTGCCCCGGCGGACAGGTGGTGGCGGCCGCTTCGGAAACGGGGCGGGTGGTCACCAACGGCATGAGTGAGTATGCCCGGGATCAGGAGAATATCAACGGGGCGCTGCTGATTAACGTGACGCCGGAGGACTACGGCGGCCAAACCGATCCTTTGGCCGGTATCCGATTTCAGCGCCAAATCGAGGCGGCGGCCTATGCGCTGGGAGGCGGGGATTACCGCGCCCCCTGTCAGCGAGTGGAGGATTTCCTGCTGCGCCGTCCCACCGCGGCGGCAGGGCGTGTGCTGCCCAGCTATCGCCCCGACGTTGCCTATACCGACCTGCACCGGTGTTTGCCGCCTTTCGTGGCGGAGGCCATGGAGCAGGCGCTGCCTCTGCTGGAGCGGAAGATCCGTGGCTATGCCGCCCCTGACGCGCTGCTGACGGCGGTGGAGAGCCGGTCGTCCTCTCCGGTGCGGATCGAACGGGATGAGATGTATCAATGCAATATCCGCGGACTGTATCCCTGCGGTGAGGGGGCCGGATATGCCGGTGGGATCCTCTCTGCCGCTGCGGACGGAATGCGCTGCGCGGAACAAAGGATAAAGGAGATGTGACGATGAAAAAGATCGCAGTTGTGGAAAGTTTTTTCGAGCCGCACCATAAGCAGCAGATCGAGGCGGCTGCCGCAAAATACGGTTATGCGGTGGACTACTATCTTGACGGTGTGCTGCCCGGGGAACGGGCCGGGGAGTATGAGATCGTATACGGGATGCCTGACCGGGCGGTGCTGAAGGACATGACGCAATTGAAGTGGTTCTGCGCCAGCTTCGCCGGAGTAGACCGGTATGTGGATGAGGCTTTGTATCCCAATAGCGCCGTGCTGCTGACCAACTCCGCCGGGGCCTACGGCGTGACCATTGCCGAGCACATCATCATGGTGACGCTGATGCTGCTGCGGCAGATGCTGCCCATTGGGGAGGCTGTCCGCCGCCGGGAGTGGCTGCCGCCGCTGCCTATGCGGTCCATCTGCGGCGCCAATATCACCGTGCTGGGCACCGGCGATATCGGCACCACCTTTGCCCGCCGGGCCAAGGCTATGGGCGCCAGGAGTATCTGCGGCGTCCGCCGTACCCTTAAGGGCGCTGACCCCGCCTTTGACCGCGTGATGACCATGGCGGAACTGAACACGGTGCTGCCGGATACCGATATTCTGGTGATGGCGCTGCCCTCCACCAGCGAGACGGCCGGCGTACTGAATCGGGAACGTATCGCGCTGCTGCCGCCCCATGCAGTGGTGGTGAACGTGGGACGGGGTACCGCCGTGGATCAGGAGGCACTGGCAGAGGCGCTGAACGCCGGTCGCATTGCCGGGGCGGCGCTGGATGTATTCGTGCCGGAGCCGCTGCCGAAGGAGTCGCCCCTGTGGGAGACCAGAAATCTGCTGATCACCCCTCACGTGGCAGGCAACATGTCGCTGGGCTATACCCGCGACAAGGATGTGGAGATGTTCTGCGAGGATCTGGATAACTTCGTGGCAGGCCGTCCTCTGGCGCATTTGGTGAATCGCAAGCTGGGATATTGAGGGATTATCGATTATTTGAATAGCGTTTTTTGCCGAAAACAGCCGTAGAAATACGGCTGTTTCGCTTTGCTTCCAGAAATAGGAAACAATAGGTAGGGAGGTGGCCGGGATATCCGGTCAGGACCGAATAATTTGATATAAATAAAACAGATAGCCAGACATCGACTTTAAGAAATACCACATGGCTTGGTAAATGTGATACATTTTGTAGAGGAGAGATTTTCAAAAATAGGGAATAATCAACAAATTTTTTGATGCAGGAGGAACTATTATGATGAACCCCAACGTTGGTCTTGGTACCAAAGCCATCCACGCCGGTAATGTGAAGGACGCACAGTACGGTGCGCTGACGACCCCCATCTATCAGACCTCCACCTTTGTTTTTGACAGCTGCGAGCAGGGCGGACGGCGCTTTGCCGGAGAGGAAGCCGGTTACATCTATACCCGACTGGGCAACCCCACCGTCTCCGTTCTGGAGAATAAAGTGGCGGCGCTGGAGGGCGGCGAGGCCTGTGTGGCGGCTGCTTCCGGTATGGGCGCCATTTCCTCTGCCCTGTGGACCATCGCCGGCGCCGGCAAGCACATTGTGGCCGACGGTACGCTGTACGGCTGCACCTTCGCGCTGCTGAATCACGGTATGACCCGCTACGGTGTAGAGGTCAGCTTTGTGGATACCTCCGATCTGGACGCCGTGAAGGCCGCCCTGAAGGAGAACACCTGCGCCGTGTATCTGGAAACCCCTGCCAACCCCAACCTGAAGATTGCCGATATCGCCGCTGTGGCGGAGATCGCCCATGCCTATAACCCCGACATCAAGGTGGTGTGTGACAACACCTTTGCCTCCCCCGCGCTGCAGACCCCGCTGGCGCTGGGCGCCGACGTGGTGGTTCACTCCGCCACCAAGTACCTCAACGGCCACGGCGACGTGATCGCGGGCTTTGTGGTGGGTTCGGCGGAATTCTGCATGAACGTCCGGATGTTCGGCCTGAAGGATATGACCGGCGCGGTCATGGATCCCTTCGCCGCCTTCCTGATCCTGCGCGGCCTCAAGACGCTGGAGGTCCGTATGGAGCGCCATTGCGCCAATGCCAAGGCCATTGCCGAGTTCCTCGACAAGCACCCCGCCGTGGATAAGGTATACTATCCCGGTCTGAAGGATCATGTGGGTCACGACATCGCCGCCCGCCAGATGAAGGACTTCGGCGGTATGCTGTCCTTCGAGGTCAAGGGCGGCAAGGCGGCCGGCATGAAGCTGGTGAACGCCGTGAAGCTGATCACCGTGGCCGTCTCTCTGGGTGACGCCGAGACGCTGATCGAGCATGCAGCCTCCATGACCCACTCTACTTACACAGAGGAGGAGCTGGCCGCTTCCGGTATCCCCGCCGGCCTGATCCGTCTGTCCGTGGGTCTGGAGAACGTCGAGGATATCATCGCCGATCTGGAGCAGGCGCTGGCACAGCTGTAAGAATATCGCTTCTGCCGATCCGCAAGTAAACATAAAAAAGAGGCCCTCGGGCCTCTTTTTTATGTTTATTTCCATGTGGTTTACAGTGCCGCCATGGCCTCGTTGATGCTCTCCTCGCAGCTGCGCATGGCAAGGATGGTCTTTTCCATCAATTCCTCCAGCGTCCAGCCAAGGCGCTCGGCACCGGTGGTGATCACGTCGCGGGAGCAGCCGGCGGCAAACTTTTTGTCCTTGAACTTCTTTTTCAGGCTGCTGACCTCCATGTCCATGACGCTCTTGCTGGGGCGCATCCGGGCAGCTGCGCCGATCAGACCCGTCAGCTCGTCGGCGGCAAAGAGAACCTTTTCCATCTCATGTACCGGCTCCACGTCGCACACCAGACCGTAGCCGTGGGAACACACCGCGTGGATCAGATCGGCGTCACAGCCTGCCTTTTCCAGCAGCTCCGGCGCCTTGAGACAATGCTGCTCCGGCCACATCTCAAAGTCGATGTCGTGGAGCAGGCCTACCGTGGCCCAGAAATCCGCGTCCTCGCCGTAGCCCAACTCATTGGCATACCAGCGCATCACGCCTTCTACCGTCAGCGCGTGCTGGATATGGAACGGCTCATGATTGTACTCCTTCAATGCCGCCAAAGCGGCGTCCCGGCTGATAACTTCCTTCATTGCGGCAAGCATCCTTTCGTATATATTTTGGCGCATTGCACCTGAAATGATGCCCTATTGTAACACGTCAGACGGCGCTATGCAAGGGCATTTTCCAGTACGTGCAGTACTTCCTGCATATGCCGCAGCTCCTCCTTCAGCAGCGTTTGGTATACAGGCGCGGGAGCGTTTGCTCCGGCAGGCGCCGCCGCTGAGACGCGGATCTCCGGGTAAGGGTTCTCCCGGGGATTGACACGCTGCCATACCTGATCGTATTTGCGATAATCGTACAGTTCATCATCCATGAGGGCTTCTCCTTTCTTTTTTCGAAGGGATCCCCTTTCTGTGGGGATACGATCCCTGCGTGCGAATCATGCATGTATGTGTGGCCCTTATGACATACTATGCGCAGCGTCCTTGCAGGGCCACCGCCCGATCTACCTGTTGACACGGTAGGCAAAAACGCCTATACTGAAACAAATGTGAAGGGCAGGTGATCGGATATGATGATCTCGACAAAGGGGCGCTATGCGCTGCGGGTGCTGGTGGACCTGGCGGAGCACCGTCAGGAGGGTTATATCCCCCTGCGGACGGTGGCCCAGCGGCAGGGCATCAGCCAGAAATATCTGGAGAGCATCATGACCACGCTGTCCAAGGCCGGGTATGTGGACGGCACTCACGGACGGGGCGGCGGTTACCGGCTGACCCGGGAACCGGAGGCGTACCGCATCGGCCCCATCCTGCGGCTGATCGAGGGATCGCTGGCGCCGGTGCAGTGTGTGTTGGACGCGGCGGCCCCCTGTGAGATGGCGGAGGCGTGTCGTACCCGCGCCCTGTGGAAGGGCCTGGATCAGGTGATCCGGGACTATCTGGACAACGCCACACTGGCGCAGCTGATGGCGGAGGAAAATGACGAAGCGGATTGATTTCTGTGGTATGGTCTGCTATAATACACAATTGCGTACCCGATTTTGACAGAATACACCTCAAAGAGAGGAGAACGTTCCATGCTGGAATTGAAGCATATCTCATATCACGTGTCCACGCCCGAGGGAGAGATGGACATTCTCAAGGATATTTCCATCACCATCCCCGACCATCGGCTGATGGTGTTTACCGGACCCAACGGCGGCGGTAAAACCACGCTGGCCAAGGTCATCATGGGTCTGGTGCAGCCTACCGGCGGCCAGATCCTTTATAACGGCGAGGATATCACAGGGCTGTCCATTACGGAGCGGGCCCGCAGGGGCATCAGCTACGGCTTTCAGCAGCCGCCCCGGTTCAAGGGGATTACCGTCCACGACCTGCTGCTGCTGGCGGCGGGAGAGGAAAAACTCAGCAAGGATCGCTGCTGCGCCTATCTCACCAAGGTGGGCCTGTGTGCCAACGACTACCTTGACCGAGAGGTGGATGTCTCCCTGTCCGGCGGTGAGGTGAAGCGCATCGAGATCGCCACGATCCTGGCCCGCCACAGTGATCTGATGATTTTTGACGAGCCGGAGGCCGGCATTGACCTGTGGAGCTTCGCCCGGCTGACGGAGACCTTTGAGCAGCTCCATCAGGAGGGGAAGGCCACCATGATCATCATTTCTCATCAGGAGCGGATCATCCGTCTGGCCGACGAGATCGTGGTCATTGCCAACGGACAGATCGCCCACCGGGGCAGCACGGAAGAGGTGTTCCCCCTGATTCTGGCTGACACGCTGGGCGGCTGTCCCGTTATCGAGAGAAAGGAGGCGTCGCTGTGATCACTGAGATGGACGCAAAGCTGTTGGAAAAGATCGCTGACCTGACCGGCAAGCCGGTGGGCGCCTTCAATATCCGCAAGGACAGCGGCTGCGAGGCACGCCAGTCCACCGAGCATATAGAAATCAGCCCCCGTACCGACGGCAAGTCCGGCATTGATATCCGCTTCAAGCCCGGCACGAAGGGGGAGAAATGCTATATCCCCGTCATCATCAGCAAGACCGGCGTCAGTGAACTGGTGTATAACGATTTCTATGTGGCCGACGACTGCGACGTGGAGATCGTGGCAGGCTGCGGCATTCACAACTCCGGCTGCAGCGAAAGCCGTCACGACGGCCTGCATACGTTCCATATCGGCAAGAACGCCCGCGTCCGCTATGTGGAGAAGCACTACGGGGAGAAAGACGCCGGTCAGACCGGCGGCAACATCATGAACCCCAAAACCGTGGTGTATTTGGGGGAGAATTCCGTGATGCAAATGGAGACCATCCAGATCCGCGGCATCGACTCCACCAAACGGGAGACGGATTTCTTCTGTGAGGCCGGCAGTGAGGTGGTGGTCACCGAACGTTTGCTGACCCACGGCGACCAGACGGCGGAAAGCGACATGACCATCCAACTCAATGGCGACGACGCCAGGGGACGGGTAATCTCCCGCTCCGTGGCGCAGGACCGGTCCCGGCAGGTGTTCCGTCCGGTCATGGTGGGCAATGCCAAATGCTTCGGCCATGTCCAGTGCGACTCTATCATCATGGGGGATGCCAGGATCCAGTCCATCCCCGCCATTACCGCCAACTCCACCGAGGCGCAGCTGATCCATGAGGCGGCCATCGGCAAGATCGCCGGCGACCAGCTGCTGAAGCTGGAGACGCTGGGCCTGACCTCCGAGGAGGCGGAGGATACCATCCTCAAGGGCTTCCTGGCGTGAAACTGAATGACATGAAAAGAGCGCGTCCCGCCGGGACGCGCTCTTTTCATGTCATATTCTTTTTCGCGGCCGAGAGCATCAGCTTGATGCGGTTGAGCTGGTTCACCTCGCTGGCGCCGGGGTCATAGTCCACGGCGGCGATGTTGGCCTGGGGATAGGCCGATTTCAGTGCCTTGATGACACCCTTGCCCACCACATGGTTGGGAAGGCATCCGAAGGGCTGGATACACACGATATTGGGCACATCCTGCGTCAGCAGCTCCGCCATCTCGCCGCACAGGAACCACCCCTCGCCGTATTGGTTGCCCAGCGACAGGAAGGGCTTGGCCAGATCGGCGATATGACGCATGGGCGTGGGCGGCGTAAAGCGGCGGCTGGCCTTCAGTGCGTCCACCGCCGGCCTGCGGACGGCCTCGATAGCGGCAGTGCCTGCCCGGGCCAGCAGGGAGGAGGTCCACGGCGTGCCCAGATAGTCGTGTTTGTAGCTTTGCTGATAGATGCACTCGATGAGGAAGTCGGTGAGATCGGGCACCACCGCCTCGGCGCCCTCCTGCTCCAGCAGATCCACTAAGTAGTTGTTGGCAAGGGGCATGTACTTCACCAAAATCTCGCCCACGACGCCCACCCGGGGCTTGCGCACCGTTTCGTTGAGGGGCAGAGCGTCGAAGTCCTCCACGATGCCCCGGCAAATGCCGCGGTAGGTATAGCCGGTCTTTTCGCCCATGGCGTAAGCAATGGCGATGCCCCGCCATTTGGCGTGGAGGGCGTTGGCAGAGCCGGGAACGGCCTCATAGGGCCGGGTGCGGTACAAACACCGCATCAGCAGGTCACCGAAGGTCAGCTGCCGCAGGGCTGACAGCAGCATGGCCGGCGGCACACGGAATCCGTCGTTTTTCTCCATGCCGTTGAGGTTGAGGGAGATGACGGGGATATGACCCAGGCCCGCCTTGTCCAAGGCCCGGCGGATGAAGGCCACATAGTTGCTGGCCCGGCAGCAGCCGCCGGTCTGGGTCATGATGAGAGCCAGCTTGTCGGTGTCGTACCGGCCGGAGAGAACAGCCTCCATCAGTTGTCCCACCGACAGGATGGAGGGATAGCAGGCGTCGTTATTGACGTATTGCAGCCCCACATCCACCGCCTTGCGGGTGGCGTTGTTCAGGATCTCCACATGGTAGCCGTGACGGCGGAACACCGGCTCGATCACATCAAAATGAATAGGGGACATCTGAGGCGCCAGAATGGTGTAGCCCTCGTCAAACATCCGGCGGGTGAATTCGGCGCGGGGATAGGAGAGCGGTTGGGGGTGGGCGCAGATGTGCTGCTTCTGCCGCATATGTATGGCCGCCAGCAGACTGCGTATCCGGATGCGGGCCGCACCCAGATTGTTCACCTCATCGATCTTCAGCACGGTATAGAGCTTGCCGCACTTTTCCAGTATCTCACACACCTGATCGGTGGTGACGGCGTCAAGGCCGCAGCCGAAGGAGAACAGCTGCACCAGCTCCAGATCATTCCTGTGCCCCACGAATTCCGCCGCCGCGTACAGCCGGGAGTGGAACACCCACTGATCCACCACCCGCAGGGGACGCTGGGGCGCCGTATCCAGCGGCAGACTGTCCTCGGTGAACACATACAGGCCGTAGGAGGCGATCAACTCCGGAATGCCGTGGTTGATCTCCGGGTCAATGTGGTAAGGCCGGCCGGCCAGCACCACGCCCTGCTTGCCCCTTTCCTCCATCTCCGCCAGGCAGCGGCAGCCCTCGGTACGGATGTCGTCCTTGGCGCGGCGCTGTTCCGCCCACGCCAGGCAGGCGGCGGCGCGAACCTCCTTTTCCGGAATGTCCCATACCTCCCGGCACAGCTTCACCAGCCGGTCCTCCGCCGTTTTCTCACTGGTAAAGGCGATAAAGGGGCGGATATACCGCACCTGTCCGGTGGTGATGGCCTCCACGTTGTTTTTCAGATTCTCCGGATAGGACACCACCATGGGGCAGTTATAGTGGTTCTGTGCGTCAGGGGTCTCCTGATACTCATAAAAGACGCAGGGGTGGAAGATGGTGGTAACGCCGTGCCGGGCCAGCCACTCCACATGGCCGTGGGCCAGCTTGGCGGGATAGCACTCCGATTCGGAGGGGATGGACTCCATGCCCAGCTCGTAGATGGCCCGGGTGGAGAAGGGGGAGAGAACCACCCGGAAGCCCAGCGCCCGGAAGAACGTGGCCCAATAGGGGTAGTTCTCGTACAGGTTCAATACCCGCGGAATACCGATGACGCCACGGGAGGCCTCCTCCGGCGGGAGGGCGGGATAGTCAAACAGCCGCTGGCGTTTATAGGCCATGAGATTGGCGCCCGGTTCCGCCGACGCGGCGTTCTTTACCCGCTTTTCACAGCGGTTGCCGGAGATGTATCGCCCGCCGTCGGAGAAGGTGCTGACGGTCAGCAGACAGTTATTTTCACAGCCGCCGCATCGGGCGGTTTTCGTCGTGAAGGCCAGGGCGGCGATGGCGTCAAAATCCAGCGTGGCAGTGGGCTGGCCGCAGTAGCGGTCGCGGGCAATCAGCGCCGCGCCGAAAGCGCCCATCAACCCGGAGATATCCGGACACACCGCGTCCACGCCGGCGATGCGCTCGAAAGCGCGCAGCACCGCCTTGTTGTAAAAGGTGCCGCCCTGCACCACGATGTGCTGACCCAGCTCGCGGGCGTCGGCCAGCTTGATGACCTTGAACAGGGCGTTTTTGATGACAGAGTAGGCAAGACCGGCCGAAATGTCCGACACCGCCGCACCCTCCTTTTGGGCCTGCTTTACGTTGGAGTTCATGAACACGGTACAGCGGGTGCCCAGATCCACCGGATGCTGCGCGAACAGGGCTTCGTCGGCGAACTGCGCCGCCGTAAAGCCCAGAGAATTGGCAAAATTCTCTAAAAATGAGCCGCAGCCGGAGGAACAGGCTTCGTTGAGCATCACGCTGTCCACAATACCGTTTTTCAGGCGGATGCATTTCATATCCTGTCCGCCGATGTCCAGCACACAGTCCACCTGCGGGTTAAAGAAGGCCGCCGCCGTGGTGTGGGCGATGGTTTCCACTTCCCCCTCGTCCAGATGGAGGGCAGCTTTCAGCAGCGCCTCGCCGTAGCCGGTGGAGCAGGAGCGGGCGATACGGGCGGTAGGCGGCAGCAGCGTGCGCAGCTGGGCCAGCGCGTCCATAGCGGTATGGATGGGGCTGCCGCTGTTGTTGGCGTAGTAGGACCACAGCAGCTCGCCCGCCGCGCCGGTCAGGGCCAGCTTGGTGGTGGTGGAGCCGGCGTCGATGCCCAGAAAACAGTCGCCCTGATAGGTGGTAAGGTCGGCCTTGGCCACCACCGCCCGGGCGTGACGGTCGCAGAAAGTATCATATTCCGCTCTGTCCGCGAACAGGGGTGGCAGGCGTTTGATCTCAAAGGCCATGGTGACGCCCCGGGACAGACGGTCGATCAGCTCACCGATGGGGCGCTGCACCGCGTCCTGATCGGTTTCCAGCGCCGCGCCCATGGCGGCGAACAGATGGGAGTCCTGCGGATCCACGATGTTCTCCGGGGTGAGACGCAGCGTGCGGATAAAGGCTTTTTTCAGCTCCGGCAGAAAGTGCAGCGGGCCGCCCAGAAAGGCCACGCAGCCCTGGATGGGCTTGCCGCAGGCAAGGCCGGAAATGGTCTGATTCACCACCGCCTGAAAGATGGAGGCGGCCAGATCGGCCCGGGTGGCACCCTCGTTGATGAGAGGCTGAATATCGGTCTTGGCGAACACGCCGCAGCGGGCGGCAATGGTGTACAGCTCCTTATAATCCGCCGCCGCGTCGTTTAACCCGCGGGCGTCGGTTTGCAGCAGGGCCGCCATCTGGTCGATGAAGGAACCGGTGCCGCCGGCGCACACGCCGTTCATGCGCTCCTCCAGCCCGCCGGTAAAGTAGATGATCTTGGCATCCTCGCCGCCCAACTCAATGGCTACATCCGTCTGGGGGTAGCGGCGCTCCAGCGCCGAGGCGACGGCCACCACCTCCTGCACAAAGGGAATGTCCAGTGCCCGGCCAAGATTAATGGAGCCGGAGCCGGTAATGGCAGGTCGCAGGGCGCAGTCACCCAGCGCCGCCCGGGCTTCCTGCAGCAGCTGTGCCAGTGTTTGCTGGGTGTGAGCCTGATGGCGGCGGTAGTCGCCGTAAAGAATGTTGTCATTGTCATCCAGCACCACCAGCTTAACGGTGGTGGAGCCGATGTCAATACCGGCGCGATAGGTGTTCATATGATGCCTCCATGGAGATTCACGCAATTTATCTACATACCATAACACATTTTTCGACATTTTTCTGTTAAGAATCCGTTAAGAAAATGGGGAAATTTATTTCCAATCATTGTATGTGCTATAAGTAAAATCAATGAATCGCGCACATCTTTCCGAAAAACCACTTGAGGGCCGTGGGCGTATCTGCTATAATGGTGCATCAGGACAGAACACACCGAAGGAGATGTATGATATATGAAGCTGGGTATTGTGGGGCTGCCTAATGTGGGCAAAAGCACGCTGTTTAATGCCATTACCAACGCCGGGGCGGAGAGCGCCAACTATCCCTTCTGCACCATCGAGCCGAATGTGGGCGTGGTGGCTGTGCCGGACGCGCGGCTGGACAAGCTGGCGGAGATGTATGAGCCGGACAAAAAAACCCCTGCCGTCATTGAATTTGTGGACATTGCCGGCCTGGTGAAGGGCGCATCTCAGGGTGCGGGACTTGGCAACAAGTTTCTGGAGAACATTCGCCGTACCGACGCCATCGTTCATGTGGTGCGCTGCTTTGACGACGAGAACATCATGCATGTGGTGGCTGACGCCAGCCAGAACGTGCCGGTGGACCCGCTGGGCGACATCGAGACGATCGATCTGGAGCTGATCATGGCCGATCTGGAGATGGTGAACCGCCGGGTGGAGAAGGCCGCCAAAGCCGCCAAGGGCGACAAGAAGTTCCTCCGTGAGGCAGAGGTATTCAAGGCGCTGGCGGAGCATCTGGACGCAGGAAAGTCCGCCCGCACCTTTGACTGCGGCGACGACCGGGCTATTATCGAAACGGCGGATCTGCTGAGCCTGAAGCCCATCATCTACGCCGCCAATATGGACGAGGAGGGCTTTGCTCACTACGAGGACAATTCCTATTTCCAATCCGTCCGGGATCTGGCCGCCAAGGAGGGCGCGCAGGTGCTGCCTATCTGTGCCAAGCTGGAGCAGGATATTGCTGAGCTGGACGATCCTGAGGAGCGGGCCATGTTCCTGGAGGATCTGGGCATTGAAAAATCCGGTCTGGACCGCCTGATCCAGTGCTCCTATGAGCTGCTGGGCCTGATCTCCTTCCTGACCTATGGCAAGGACGAGTGCCGGGCGTGGACCATCCGCAAGGGCACCAAAGCGCCGCAGGCGGCCGGTAAGATCCACAGCGATATCGAGCGTGGCTTTATCCGGGCCGAGACCATCAACTTTGACGAGATGATGGCCTGCGGCGGAAGCGTGGCCGCCGCCAAGGAGAAGGGCCTGCTGCGCTCTGAGGGCAAGGAGTATGTGGTCAAGGATGGAGATATGATCTACTTCCGGTTCAATGTATGAGGCGGAGATTTACCCTTACGAGGGGGATGTAATACAACACGGGGAAAGCAACGGGCGGTGTCTTCAGGGCGCCATCCGTTGTTTTCATTCAAAGAAAATCTTCACCGAATAGTTTGGCGAAATAGGGTGAAAATCTCATGTACGGCAAGAAAAAATTTCCCGTCAAGAAAAAATGGGCATGTGAGAAAAAGGGTGCCGTATGTCTAAAATACACAAAATCATTCGGTGAAATTCTACTATTCAAGCGAAAAAAGTGCTTGAAACCGCCGGAAAGACATAGTATACTCACATACGAGGATTGTGAAAAGAAAAACGATCTTATTCACAGTTTAGGAAAGTGAGAAAGGAAAGAAATTACTATGGAAAAACGGTATAACCTGCCTGTCGCCATCGCGCTGGTGGTGGGCACTGTCATCGGTTCCGGTATCTTTTTCAAGGCAGAAGCTGTCCTGACAAAGACCGGCGGCAATCTGAGCGTTGGTATTCTGGCGTTCCTCATCATGGGCGTCGTTATGATCATCAGCGCTTACACCTTTGGCATCGTCTCCGGCCACTACGAGGGCGTGGATGGTCTGGTAGGCTTTGCGAAGGCCTCCTGCGGCAAGAACTTCAGCTATTACATCGGCTGGTTCATGGCCATCATCTATTATCCCTCTCTGGTATCCGTGCTCAGCTGGCTGCCTGCCCGCTATTTCGGCGTGCTGATGGGCTGGCCCGACGCCGTGGTGGGCGGCCGCACCATGATGCTGGCCGGCGTATTCATGGTGGTCACCTATGCCATGAACGCCTTGGCGCCCAAGCTGGCCGGCAAGTTTGCTGTGTCCACCACCATCATCAAGCTGATCCCTCTGTTCCTGATGGCCATCGTGGGCACCATCGTCGGCCTGACCAACGGCATGACCCAGTTCAACTTCAGCCATGTGGTTACTGAGATGCCCTTCAGCACCGGACTGTTCGGCGCCATCGTGGCGCTGGCCTTCGCGTTCGAGGGCTGGATCTGCGCCACCTCCATCGGCTCCGAGTTGAAGGATTCCAAGAAAAACCTGCCCCGGGCCCTGCTGATCGGCACCGTGATTGTGGCCATCGTATACGTTATTTACTATATCGGTCTGGCCGGCGCTGTGGAGTCCTCCGTTATGATGGAAGGCGGCGAGGCCGGCGCCAAGATGGCGTTCCAGAACATCTTCGGTCAGGTAGGCGGCGCCCTGATCTTTGTGTTCGTGGTCATTTCCTGCTGGGGTACCTGCAACGGTCTGACCATGGCCGTGACCCGTGCCATGTATGATCTGGCTGCTGACGGTGAAAACGAGAAGCTGGCCTGCTTCAAGAACGTGGATAAATCCACCGGCATGCCCACCAACTCCGCCGTGTTCGGCCTGCTGATGAGCGCGCTGTGGCTGCTGTATTTCTACGGCGGCGCCATTATGGAAGGCTTCGGCCCCTTCAAGTTCGACTCCTCTGAGCTGCCCATCATCACCCTGTACGCGCTGTATATCCCCATTTACATCGCGCTGATGAAGGAAAAGACCCTGCCCACGTTCAAGCGCACCGTGATGCCCACCCTGGCCATTCTGTGCTCTTTGTTCATGGTGTTTGCCGCCATCTACTCCCACAAAATGAACGTGGTGTGGTACCTCATCGTGTTCGTGGTCGTGGAAGTTATCGGTATCTTTTTCAAGGGCAAGAAAGCGTAACGGCGCATCCTGACCCATTCCCGAAAGCAGCCTGTATCCGCAAGGGTACAGGCTGCTTTATTGTGCCGGCTTGCAATCCTGCGGTGGTTGTGCTATGATGGGGCGCAGTATAAACGAGGGAGGAACCACCCATGGGATATGCGACCTATCTCTTTGATATGGACGGGACGCTGCTGGATACGCTGGCGGATCTGACCGCCGCTGTGAACCACACACTGGAACAGTACGGTTATCCCCGGCGTACCATAGAGCAGGTACGCAAAGGCTTGGGCAACGGAGCGGTAAAGCTGATGGCCGCCATGCTGCCGCAAGGAGAGGAAACCCCCGGCTTTGCGGATATCATGCGGGATTACAGGGCGTGGTATCAGGCCCACGCCTGCGTGGAGACCTGCCCGTATCCCGGCGTGCCGGAAATGCTGGAGAGGCTGCGGCAGCGGGGCTGCAAGGTGGCCATTGTGTCCAACAAGCCTCATGGCGCCGCCTGTGAGCTGGCAGAGCGGTTCTTCCCCGGCGTGCCCACCTTTGGAGAGAGACCGGAAACACCCCGCAAACCCGCGCCCGACATGGTGTTCCATGCGCTGGCGGCGCTGGGCGCCGGAAAGGAGAACGCCGTATATGTGGGCGACAGCGAGGTGGACGTACAGACTGCCCGGAACGCCGGCCTTCCCGTGATCGGCGTGGCATGGGGATTCCGGGGCCGCGAGGCGCTGGCGGCGGCCGGGGCGGAGACCATCGTGGATACGGCTGCGGAGCTCCTGTGATGCTATCATAAAAGTGGACACGGAGAGGTAGAAAAAAGTCTTTCCGTAGG
>CAMEER010000002.1 GCA_945915065.1 uncultured Clostridia bacterium
GGTAGTGGTCGCAGTTAGGACAATCGAAGCCGTCGTCGTAGTCATCCCAAAAGGCGTGGGCGGGAACCACCAGACTCGGCACGAGAGAGAGCAGCATGACCAGTGCCAGAAGCAGGCTGGTAATTCGTTTTCTCATGTTTTTTCTTCCTCCTTTTGATCGGAAATTCGTTGTCCGCGTTTTGTGTCCCGGCCCGCGGCCGCCGGGTGAAAGGCAGGCGTTCCTTCGGATCTGCCCCACCTCCTAAAGCGGAGCCACGGCGAAGGCCGTGCCCTTCACGCCGTGGACGCCGGGCGGCGCTCAGTTGGCCGCCGCCCGAGGCATGGACGGCTTTCCGTCGCCGTCGCTCTCCCGGTCCCGCGCCTGTGTGCGGGGGCGAAGGAAGGAAAATAGCTTCTTCATCCCGTGTCACCCCCTGCCGTCAGAGCGCGAAAAGGCGCGCCCTGTCCGAAAACACTTCGGGCAGGCCGCGCCTGTTGACGATATATGAGGGCAGCAGAAAAGGACAGACTTACTCTGTCTGTCTGTCTGTCTGTCTGTCTGTCTGTCTGTCTGTCTGTCTGTCTGTCTAATTATGGGGGAAAATCTCATGCTGTCAACCCCTTTTTTGCAGATGTTTCAAGGGCTTTGCGGTTTTGCGCTTCCGTTCAGACGCCTCGAAAAAGCTGTCTTGCGCGGCGCTGTCCGCGCACTTCCAGCCGGACGCTTCGCCGCCTCGCCACACCCCGAAGCCCGGACAATTCAGCGCCCCGGCAAACGGGCATAGTTAGATATAGTAAGTTTACCATAGACCTCTCCGCAATTCAAGGTTATTGTGTGAATCCCCTGTATCTTTTTCGGGAGCGGGTTAAAAAAATCCGGCTTTTTTTCGCCGCGAGCCAAACATTTCTCCGAAAATATGGCCAAAACGCCCTGTTCGGATTGTAGTATGGGTAGAGGGGGAAATACGGGGTACGAACGGGGGCAAGAAAGCGGCAAGCAATGCAAAGCGGTACCCACTTTGCGAAAACAAGTGGATTCCGTTCACACGGAACCCGCCTGTTTCATGCTTGTTGGGGCGCTGCCCCAATCCCCGCAGAAGATAAAAGCGGTGTTGCGGTTGGTAAGGGAAACTTTTGGAGGATCACTGCCTGCCTTTATTGTGACTTTCCCAGCGAACACTGGACCCGCATCCGCACCAACAACGTGATCGAGCGGCTGAACCGTGAGATCCGCCGACGGACGCGGGTGGTAGGGACGTTCCCTGACGGAAATTCCGCCCTGATGCTGGTCTGCGCGAGGCTACGCCACGTGGCGGGCACCCAGTGGGGCAACAAGAAGTACATGAACATGAAGCATCTGGAGGCGGCTCTGGATGACGCCTCTATTGCCGGCTGACTTCAGGTCTGCCGGAGTCTGCAAACAATTTCGCAATACACCACAAACCGCTGCCGCCCACCACTGGCGTAGGGGTGACAGGTCAGAAGCGTCAGCAGGTCGCGTCCTTGCTGGATTTTGATCTTGTCCACCTCATGGGGCTGGATGATCTGAATGTCAGCTACGGTGTAGGTCAGCGTCTCCCATAGATTTGTCAGCGTAACGGTATCGCCAACCTGTAAGCGGTCTATATGCCGGAAGTAGTCCGCACCTTTCCACCCACGATGTCCCGCGATGACGCAGTTGGTGCTGTCCCCGCCGATGGGCGCGGAGGTGTTACCCAGCACCGCCGCGCCTGCGGCGAGGTGAGCGTCTGATGCACCTAAGTAAACGGGCATGGTCAGTTCCATGGCAGGTATCTCTAAGACGCCTAAGATCTCATCTTCGATGCCGTAGGCAGTCAAGTCGGCGGCGGTTTCTTCGCAGGCTTCCAGATCAACAAGGCCGGATTGTTTCTCGTTATAGATGCGCTGATTGTACGCCTGCAAGGCCGCCAGCAATTCGGGGTACCGCTGCTCCGGCTCATTATGTTCTGCCAAGAACTCTTGCACAGCAGTTGCGGCGTTGCTCTGAAGCCTGTGTCCTGTGAACATCGGCCATAGCATCACGCAGATGCCCACCACGGCCAGCAGTGCTGCCAGTACAAAGGACATCCTACGCATGGCGCACCCTCCTTACCAAAAAGTAAGCGCCGCCGACCACTGCCACCGCACCAAGACCAATACCAAGGCCGGTGAGGTAATGGTGTCACAATAGACAGGCTTTTGCGCTATTTGCCCCCTGCGTAGAAATATGCTGGTCAGAGAGCGTTCTTTATTCACTTTTTTCGGTGTCCCTCTCCACCGCCTCGGCAATGGCACGGCAGATAAAGGCGTTGAAAGACTCGCCATGAGCTTTTGCATGCTGCTGAAGCTTTTCCTTTTCTCCTTTCGGTACACGGAAAACGACTCTCTCCACCTTTTCAGCTTCGTATTTACGGATCGCTCGATCCATTGCTTCTGTTCTCGGCATGAGAATATCCTCCTACGCTAATACCGCAAAATGCATAAAAAACTATCAATACTTTTGGCATATATACCCATTGATATACGTGCACGTATATGATATACTGCATGCATCAAGTAAAAACAGCGGTAGTTGCAAGGGGCGGCAACCCCTTACAACCTGAGCAGGTGTCGTACCACCTACACAACGGAAATCTCCGCGCCGCAGGGTTAGTATACACTTTTTTGACGGGCAATGCAATATTATACCCATAGGGAAATAATATCCCCCCGTGAAGAAAGAATATCTCCCGCGCTGCGTCTCCTCACCGTGTAGGCCTTGGCCTTGCACGGTGTTTTTTGTTTGAAAAAGCAAATTAGGAGGAATTACAATGACTGTAACAAAAGCCTGCCGGTTGTACATTGGGCTGACCCAGCAGGAGTTGGCGGATCGGGCAGGAATCCACACCCACCTTGTCTGTGACATCGAGAAAGCGCCGTCTGCGCCCAGTGGCAGCGGCTACAAACTGGTGGCCGACTATCTCGGTCTTTCCTATGACACCGTTTTGCGAGACGATTTTGCCACCATCCCTGAGAGCTTCTTCAACCGCTGGCCGACACCGGAGTACACGCCTGCGCCTACGGAGGCTCACAAGCGCATCGGGCGCGAGGGTGAGGAGTTCATCCTACAACAGGAACAGGAGCGGGTGGCCGCCCGATACCCAACGCTGGTCAAACTCATAATGCCGCTTTTCAAGATGTCCGGCAAGTTCGGCTATGACATTCTCAGCTTCGACGATGCTGCACGTCCCGTCTGCATCGAGGTTAAAACCAGCATCCACTATTCCACTGCTAACGGGCTGTCCCTCACCGCCAAAGAGCTGCGGGTAGCCCAGAATTGCACTGCGGCAGGCGAAAACTACGTCCTCTGCTCCCTCACTAGCTGGGGCAAACCCAGCCAGCGGCGACGAGATATTCCTTTCGCACAGCTTATGTCTAACTATGAAATGGAGCACACGGGAGTGCGGTTTCGGAAAAAGTCCCGGGAGACTGTTTGCGTCTCTGGTATCACCTACAACCGCAAGCGCAAAGGGCTGAATCAGACCCAGTTGGCGGCATTGATCGGCACGCAGCAGGGCGCAATCTGTTTGTATGAGAGCGGCAAGCGCACGCCGTCGCTGAATGTGCTGCTCCGGCTTAGTGCAGTGCTGGAGGTGACCATCGATGAACTAATCCGGACGTATGAGGTGGGCCAGGATGAGTAAGAAGATCCGTAGCAAACCACCCATCCCCCGCTGCGCTCTCTGTAAGCGCGAGATCAATATTCTGGAAGCCGACTACGTCGTCGGCACGTCCGGCAGGTTCGCTTGCCGTGAATGCCTCAAAACCGCTTTCCATGTTCTGGAAATCCCCCGCAAGGAGGAAGTCGCCGTTCCCACCACACCCATTACGCCGCAGTACATCATCCGCGAATTGGGGAAATCCGTCATCGGGCAGGAAAAAGCAAAGGAGGCCGTGGCATTGGCCATCTGGAAGCAGCTGCTCCGCGCCAACGGGGACAAGTCCGTACCTCGTACCAACCTGCTGCTGTATGGCCCCAGTGGCTGCGGCAAGACAGCCATTATCCGCCAAGCTGCCTGTATAGCCGGGCTGCCTTTCCTTATCGTGGACGCCACCGCCATTACAGAGACGGGCTATCGTGGCAAGGACGCGGCGGACATCGTCACCGACCTGCTGGCTGCTTTCGGCGACCACCCGCACGTCAACCATGCGGTAGTTTTCATTGACGAAGCAGACAAACTGTCAGCCTACGGTAGCGAATATCGGCAGGCCTACAGCCAAGGTACGCAACACGCCCTATTGAAACTGGTGGAGGGCATGGAGTATATCATCAATGGTCAGACTGTTAACACTGCAGAACTGCTGTTCCTGTTTGGCGGCACGTTCGGGAGGATGAAGCAGGAGAAATGTACCGATCCCATTGGATTTGTCCGCAATGAACCTCACCGTACTGCAAATGAGTGCACCGCCGAGGATTTCTGCGCCTACGGCATGGAGCGGGAGTTGATGGGGCGCATTGGCCGTTTCGTGCCTGTGGAACAGCTGACCATAGAGCAGCTGAAACTGATCCTCATCCAGTCCAACCTATCCACCTTCGTAAAATACAAAAAGTTCTTCCGAGCACACAAGGTGCGGCTGATCCTTTCGGACGAGCTGGCCGAAAAACTGGCACAAGAGGCCATAGCACAGGGGACCGGTGCCCGCGGCTTGGACGGCGCGGTAGAAGCACTGATGCAGCCGCTGATGTACCGATTGGCGGAGGGCACGCTCTCCGGTTCGGTAACGTTGGGAGGTGACGGCCATGTATGCAACGCCTTTTAACCGCCATCAGGCAGAAAACTTCATCCGCAAAGTTGACGACCAGTTCCACCAGCAGCGTCGTCAGATGCTGGCACTGGATACGCCGCTAACCATCCTCCTGCCGCAGCATTTGCAGGGCCTGCCCACGTCTGCCACGGCCAATTACATCGCCGACCGCCTGCTGTTCACCCTCGCCGCCTGCACAGGCCAGACCGTCTGCCTAAGCCGTGCCCGCCTGTGGCTCGAGGGCTGCATCGATTATCTATTTCACCGTTGCAATCCCATTGAGCGCACATTCTACTACCTCATCATGCTGACACAACTCCCGCGTCCCACCCGCAACGGCGTGTTTGAAAACTACTTTTCTGCCGGCCATCCACTGCGTTACGATAGAGAAATGCCTGAGGTGCTGAGAGAGCTGGAGGTGGTGGCTGTACTGCTGCTGTTCTCGGCTGGGAAGCTGCGAAAAATGGCAAGTATATGAGATACGACGGGTCTGTGTCAAAGTAATCAAGACCCCAGAGATAAAGCAACTGATAATCTCCTGAATATGACGAAAGCATATCCACTCTTGAAATGAGCGGTGCAGCACGATCAGCCAAACTTTGCGCGAAAAAACTCTAATTGAGATAGTATCGGCAAAATTTGCATAGTAAAAATCACACATGGGAGTGCTGTAAACCGCACCCAAGTTGAGCGAGATAGACACAACAGGGGCGGAACACCTCACGCCCGTCCACTCACCGGGCAAATGCAGAATGCCTAAAGGTTAAAGAGAGCTGGCTCGTGCCAGTTCTCTTATTCTGTACGCTGTCAGGTTTGACGGTTACGAAACCATTGCAGTTTCAAGGATTTTTTTGGCATCTAACCCATCTTTTGATACAATCCGTAATTTTCTGTGGCAGATTGATCGATCGGGATTGTTCTTGTCTTGTAATTGCAAAAAGGCTCGCTGGCAGCCCAGTATAAATTTCGAAAATGCAACATTCTGCTCTGCATCTGAAGTCAGTCAAATTCCAAGCCAACACAGAAAGAGGCAGAGCACCCCCGTCTCTTTATTTTTCCTCATCGGCAAAAGCCTCTTTTGAACCACTCGCCTATCAAGTGGTTTTCGGTATACAAGGAGACGCAGCGTCTTCTGCACGGTGACGCTGCGTCTCGGTTACTATTCTTTTTGCGAACTCTTTTCTGATTTAGATAACGCCTAAAATCAATAGCAATATTTTTCCATGATCGCGCGCTTACGCTCAATATAGTACTGATAATTGGCCATGGGGACATCGGGCTGTACACGGTGATCCAGTGCTGGAATATACCCGCCCTTCTCAAGCAGCGGCGGCAGTTTGGAAAGTTCCTTATCGATAGCTGCCCGATCCTGCGCCAGTACCAGTTTGTTAATGCCGCCGATCAGTGCCAGCTTCGGGTGTCGCTTGCGGATCTCTTCCGGGAAAGAGCCGGAGTTGATCTCCAATGGGTAATGGCCGTCTGCTCCGGCTTCTACCAACTTATCAGTAAGCTGTACGGAGTTGCCGTCAGAGTCCACCAGTACTTTTTTCACGCCTTTGCTCCGCAGATAGGCCACCAACTCATGATAATAGGGCATCATGAACTCATCAAAGGTTTTGGGCGAGATGAAGCAGCCGTGGTTATAGGCCATATCCTCAAAGAAGCACACATAGTCCAGCGGCGTCACCTCCCAAACCATGTCTACCCAATCTTTGACAAACTGCATGTGCTGTTTCTGGATCTCATGGATCAGTTCAGGATCATCATAATAGGAGATCAGCAGATTTTCCGGGCCCAGTAATTCGCGGGGCCAGGCAAAAAATCCATCAATCCAGGCACCTACTGCCTGCTTCTCGTCATGAGCGCGCTGCAGCATAGGAGCAAAGCTGGGCGTGATACGGGTCTTGTCAGAGCCAATCAGGCGGGGAACTACAAGGCGGTTGAAGTCGTCCATATTCTCCACAGGATACTTACTTTGGAAAGGAATGGATTCGCCATGCTTACTCTCCGTAATAATACCCACTTCTCCGCCATAGGTAATGGTGTCCTCTGTTTCGGCAATCACCTCCTGCGTCCAGCGGGGCCATGCGCGCCACTCGATGCCTACAGGGCCGTTGTCACTCCAATAGTTCACCAGATTGGTTTCGAAACCGCGGTCACAGCCGAAGTAACGCTCTACTTCTTCCGTGGAATCAACCTCAGCAGGCAGTCCCTGTTTGTGCCATGCATCAATGGTCTCACGCCAGTAGCCGAAATCCATTACGGGAATGCGGTCGACAGATTCAAAATTCAGACAGCGCATGAAGCGCTCGCCCGGAGTCATGGTTTTCATAGGAAATCTCCTTTCGGTGCAGTTTACTTTTTCTTGCTGCGCGCCTCATTCACCGTAACAGCCAGAATAGTCAGGGCGTAAGGCGCGCACTGGATAATCTCGTTGGGGATAGTTATGATACCCTGCAGGGCAATCTGGATGGCATCGGCAAAACCGAAGAACAGAGCAGCCAGCAAAATACCTACCGGCTTATAGCGTCCGAACAGGATAGCTGCAATAGCAATAAAGCCACGCCCGCTGACCATGTCGCGCACGAACATACTTAAGTACGAAATAGACAGGAAGCTGCCGGCCAGGCCACAGGTCAGGCCGCCCAGCATGACTGCGATATACTGCGTGCGCTGTACATTGATGCCAGCCACAAAAGCCGCCTGCGGGTTTTCTCCCACAGCGATCACACGGATGCCGAAGGGCGTCTTATACAGCAAATGATGAGCCAGGATCACGATGGGGATCACCATCAGGGTAATCAGGGACATACTGCCGAAAAAAGCACCTACCAGAGGAAGATCCCGCAAGAAAGGAATGCTGATCGTGGGCAGTTTTTCCACAGAAGGAGTAAATCCCTTATTTCCGAAAATACTGCTGGAGGCATATACGGTAACACTGGACGCCAGAATATTGACAGCCAGTCCAATGATGGTATGATCTACCTTCAGCGTCGTACAGAAAAACGCATGCAGAAAGGAGATCAGCAGGCCTGTCAGCAATCCTGCCAGCAATCCCAGCCAGGCAGAACCGGAATAGTAACAGGCCACCACAGAGGTAAATGCCGAAAACAGCATGGTACCCTCCAGCCCGATGTTGACAATACCGCTGCGCTCGCCGAACATACCGCCGATACCACCCAAAGCGATGGGTGTCGCGGAGGCAAAGGTATTACAGATCACAGAAGCAACGGAAATCATTTGGCGAGCCTCCTTTCACGGGAAAGCCGCTTCTCTTTCAGTTCAGGCAGCTTCAGCATCACGGCGTTTGCGGCCACTACGAAAACGAAAATAAAAGCGGAGAGCATATCCACCCATTCAGAAGGAATATCAGTCATCACATTCAGTTGTGTACCGCCGGTGCAGAGCAGGCCCATCAACAGGGACATCAGCAAACATCCAAAAGGATTGTTTCCGGCGATCACAGCGATGGTAATGCCATCATAACCATAGCCGGGTGAGAAGTTGACCTGCATGTAGCCGAAGCCTCCCAGCACACGTTCTGCGCCCAGCAGGCCGGCCAGTGCACCGGAGATCAACATGGCAATCAGGATCAGGCGCTTGGCATCCACACCACAGTAGGTCGTGGCACGCAGGTTTTTGCCGGCAGCATTCAGCTGCCAGCCGAAAGGCGTCTTTTCAAAGACGATATACAGCACCACACACAGAAGAACGGCAATGATCAAGCCGCTGTTGAGCTGAGAACTGCCGGAAAGCGAAAGCATACGGGCAGAATCCTGAACAGTGGGAGTACGGGCAGTAGGACCGTCATTGCGGAAATAGTCCACCACTAAAAGGGTAACAATATTACTGATCATATGGTTCATCATGATGGTAGAGATGACCTCATGCACTCCGAAGCGTACCTTCAGCCATCCGGCCAGCAGAGCCAGCAACCCACCTACCACGATGGCACCCAGAATGCAGATGCTCACATGTACCAAACGCGGAAGGCCCTGCAGCGCATAGCCCAGATAAGCCGCCGCCAGCGCACCGGCATACAGTTGTCCTTCCACGCCGATGTTGAATACATCACATTTGAAGGCAATGGCAACAGCCAAACCGGAGAAGATCAGTGGAGTCGTCTGGACCAGTACCTTGGCAATACCGTTACCGGTGGTCAGAGGCTGGATCAACAGGTAGTAATAGACAGACAGAATATCCTTGTGCCCCTGCAGCGCCAGCAGAATACCGCCTACCACCAACGCCAGCAGAAAACTGACGAGGAAGATGAGTACCTGTGTCAAAGCATTGCTGCTTTTACGATTAATCAGTTGATGCACCAGATTCATTCGCGATCCCCTCCTTCCTGAATTCCCATCATCAGACTGCCGATACGGGTAATATCTGCCTGATCACGGGGAATGATATCCATACAACGGCCCTTGAAGAACACGGCAATGCGGTCGCTCATGCGCATGATCTCGGTCAGCTCCGTGGAGATCAGCAGCACAGCTTTTCCGGCAGCTTTTTGCTCTTCCAGACGCTTATAAACAAATTCGATGGCACCGATATCCAAGCCGCGGGTAGGATTTACCGCAATAACCAAATCGGAATCGCGCACACCGAACTCCCGGGCAAGGATCACCTTTTGCTGATTGCCGCCGGACAGTTCTGATACCTTGGCTTCAATCGAGGGCATGCGCACATCATACTCCTGAAGGACAGTAGGCATAGTATCCATCAGACCCCGGCGGCGGAGAAGGCCGCCCTGGCAAAATCTCTTGTCGGCTTCACAGCCCATCACCGAGTTCATAAGAATGCTGTTTTTCAGCACCAGTCCCTGTGAATGCCGGTCAGGCGGGATCAGTGCCACACCGCTGTTCCGGATCTGAGAGGAGGACTTCCCGGTAATATTCACTCCGGATTTCTCCACCTTGCCGCTGCTGATCCGGGTCATTCCCAGAATGGCGTCCACCAGTTCTGTCTGCCCGTTGCCATCCACGCCGGCAATACCCAGAACCTCTCCAGCCTGCAGATCAAAGCTAATGTTCTGCAGACCGGAAGAAAACTGCGTCCGTTCGGTGCAAACATTTTCCACATGGAGAATCACATCGCCTTTTTCTATCGCCATGGGATAACCGTCCAACTGGACATCGCGGCCCACCATCATCTGTACCAGCCGCTCGCTGGTGGATTCTTTGGCCGGCACCGTGCCGATCATCCGCCCCAGACGCAACACGGTGATCTCATCGGCGATATCCATGACTTCTTCCAGCTTATGGCTGATAAAGATAATGGTTTTGCCCATCTTTTTCAGGGCACGAATATTGTCACACAGCTGTTCTGTTTCCTGCGGCGTCAGCACAGCTGTAGGTTCATCCAAAATCAGATACTCTGCATCGCGCATCAGTACTTTCAGAATTTCGATGCGCTGCTGCTCGCCGACCGTCATGTCACCGACGAGACGTTCCGGATTCAGGTCGATCCCATAGGTCTCACAGGTCTTGGTGATGCGGTCAATTGCTGTGCTCTTATCAATGGTATAGCCATGCTTAAGCGGTTCTGAACCTAAGATTACATTTTGCCAGACCGTCAGGGTTGGCACCAGCATAAAGTGCTGGTATACCATACCGATACTGTATTTTGCTGCATCCTGCGGGCCACGGAGAACGGCCTTCTCACCGTCTACCGTGATCTCGCCGGTTGTGGGGGGCAGCGTTCCGCTGAGGATATTCATTAAGGTGGATTTGCCGGCACCGTTTTCTCCGACGATGGCATGGACAGTTCCTTTTTTCAAGGTAATATCCACATCCTGGAGTGCAAGTTTACCAAAAAAATCTTTGGTGATCCCTGTCATCGTGATTCCCTGCATTGTTTTATCCTTTCAGTGCTGAGGCCTGCGCCGCGGGAAAGACGCATTGTCTATTCAGCGGCGCAGGCCTTTGATATTTCTGCTGTGCCCTGTAAAAAGGTGCAGCAGATCAATAGCTCATCACATTGGTAACGGTCAGCTCGCCGTTGACAATCTTGGCAACAGCATCATTGACGGCAGCCATGATATCCTCAGTCATGAACTCGCTCTCCACAACGCCCACGCCCTCATTGGCGCAGTTCAGGACGGTCATACCGCTCAGGGGAGTGCCGTTGACACAGCTCTCGGTGAACAAATACACGGCGCGATCACCCTTGGTCAGGGCGCTGGTCAGCATGTTTTCAGGAGCCAGATGGGTCTGATCGATATTCACACCGATTGCCCAGATGCCCTTCTCAACACAGGCTTCGATCATGCCCATACCACTGGCGCCGGCAGCATGATAGCAAACATCCGCACCGTTGGAGATGCAGTCCATGGTCAAGGTCTTGGCTGTGGCGGGATCGTTCCAGGCGGAGTTGTCATTACCGATGTACTTCACAATAACGGTGGCGTCAGGCTTTACGGAATGTACGCCCTCTTCAAAACCGACCTGGAATTTCTCAATGGTGGGAATCTGCATGCCGCCGATAAAGCCGATTACATTGCTCTCAGACTTCATGGCTGCAGCGATACCGGCCAGATAGGAGCACTCATGAGTCGCATAGGTGAACGATGCCACGTTGTCAATATCGCTTACCTCGGTATCCAGAATCATAAAATGCACGTCGGGATGCTGGGGAGCAAATTCACGCAGGGCCTCCTCCTGATTGAAAGAGTCGCAGCAGATCACGTTGAACCCAGCGGAAACCAGGCCTTCCAGATAGTCAATGTACTTGGAAGTATCGTCGCACTCCACATACTTAGTCTCAACACCGAAGTCCTCAGCGACCTTCAGCAGGCCTTCATATGCCTGATCGTTGATGGACTCGTCGCCCAGGGAACCCTCCAGAAGCAGACCAACCTTAATGGCAGGGGCCTTTTCATCGTCACCGGTGTTTTCGGTGTCACCGGCATTACCGCCGCAGGCAGTCATGGCCAAGGCCATCACCAGCGCCAGAATCAGAGCCAATAGCTTTTTCATTTGAATCCTTCCTCCTAAAATCAGTTTGAAATATATCCACACAGCGAACTGTGGCAGATAACCGGTCTTTACTTGCGCAGGCAGATAGCTGCTGCGGCATCAGCAGCGGAAGCAGCATCGGGCGTGTAGCAATCGGCGCCAATAGCATCGCAGTATGCCTGAGAAATAGGTGCGCCGCCGATCATGACCTTGTACTGGTCACGAACGCCTTTTTCTTTCAAATGTGCCAGCACATTCTTGATTTCAGTCATGGTGGTGGTCAGCAGAGCGCTGCAGCAGATGATGTCAGCATGATTTTCCTCAGCAGCCTGCAAAAAGCGTTCGGGAGAGACATCCACGCCCAGATCCACCACACGCAGACCCTTTCCTTCAATCATCATCTTCACCAGATTCTTGCCAATATCATGCATGTCACCACGCACGGTACCGATAATGGCCGTACCGATCGGCTCAATGCCGCAGTCCGCCATATAGGGTTTAAGCAGTGCCATGCCCATATTCATGGCACGTGCAGCTACCAAAACCTCGGGAACAAATACTTCATTATTTTTAAATTTCTCTCCGACGGCGCTCATCGCGGGGAGCATTGCATCCTGAAGGATGTCCTTGGGAGAAATCTTATCATCCAGTGCCGTCTGGATCAGTTCACATACGCGCTTTCCTCTGCCCTGCTGGATCAGCATATTGATTTCCTGAATAGTGCTCATGTCTCTTCACTGCCTTTCTTGCTTCCTGTCAAAATCCATGTAAGACAGGAGTACTGTCATCTTCCCAGAATCCTGTATCTTATACTTCTATTATGACACTTTCACTGTGGGTTTTCTTGCTTATTTTTTCGACTCTTTTTCTTATTTTTTGATTTAGCCACAGATTACTGGCCGCTCGGTATCCGCTTACTGCAATGCGCTGCGCAGTGCGCGGATATAGGACGGATCGCTTCCGCAGCAGCCGCCTATGTACCTGACATCACATTCCAGTGCCGGCAGGCTGTCGTTGACAAAAGTCTGAACATCATATTCCACACCGTCGTTAATGCCGTCTGAAATGGGCTTTCCGGCATTGGGCTTAAACAGCAGAGGCAGATCCGTATACTGGCGGAACTGACCGATTACCGGAACAGCCTTGTCAGGCCCAAGAGAGCAGTTCAATCCGATTGCCTCCACGGGAAATTCTTTTACACCCGCCACAAAATCCTGTACAGAATTACCCATCATGGTTTTGCCTACCTCGGTAAACGTCATCATGGTAAAAATGGGAAGATCATGCTTCACAGCTGCCCGCAGGGCGATGAGCAGCATTTCAAGATCCATAAAGGTCTGTAGAACAATGACATCCGGCTTCTCAGACACGCCGGCGCTGATCTGCTCATCAAAGATCTCATACGCATCTTCTGCAGAAAGGTCGCCGTAAGGCTCCAACAGAATGGGCAGCGGGCCAACAGAGAAGGCAGTCTTTGCTCTTCCGGCCAGGGCTTCCCGGGTAAGAGCTACCCCGGTTGATACGATTTCTTTCACCTGATAGCCACTGCCGCGAAGAGCAATACGGTTGGCGCCAAAGGTATTTGTCAGGATGATCCGGGAACCGGCATCCAGATATTCCAGATTCAATTCCTGCACGATGGCGGGATTTTCCAGATTGTACCGCCAGACGGCGACCTTCTCCTCTGCCTTTGCCCAAAGACTGGTGCCTACACCGCCATCCAACAGCGTGATGTCTTTACGCATGGGATACTACCTCCTGATAATTGAAATCTTTTTTCAGAAAAATGCAGCTGACATAACTTAGCGTTCCGGGCCCGTGATAATAAGCTACGCCGCAGCTCTGGCACACCTGGCTGACCAGCAAACCGTATGCTTCCATAGAGACGATCTGCTTTTCCGGGAAACGGCATGGCTCGTTCGGATATGTACATTGCGCGCATCGGCGGCAGGTGCCAGCACCCATAGGAAGAACATGATCTGTGCCAAAGCGGTTTCTCAGCCGTTCCGTCAGCATTTCGAAATGCTGCTTGTGACACTTTTCACCTTTCATCATGGACTCGTAGTCGAAGTCATCCTCCATCTGTACCACAGTCTGCACCAGGACACCCTCATCGTACTGCTGCATTCGCTGCCGCATTTGCTCCAGGTCAGGACAGGCGGGAGGGCAGCACCAGTTTCTGCCGTAACTTCCGCAGCGGTCAGCGCTGCACATCTCTCTCACATCCGCCCTGAATTCCAGAACTGCGGCGGACAGAGGCGCTGCGTAGGAAAAGCCGCATTCCATTGCCAGATCCGTTAAATTCACGATCACCGCACCTCCCCCAACATCATGTTTTCCATGAATTTCTCCTGAAACACCGGGTTGTTGGCCAATTCTACCGTTTCCGCCAGATCTGCGATCTTCCGAATTTCAATCAAAGCGTTACTGTCGCACAGCAGCCGAGCTGCACCGGAAGCTGCCGTATTTCCGGCCGGAATGGCTTTTTCGGAAAGTATTGCAGGAAACAAACCGATGCTCGCGGCGCTGTCTGCTGACAGTTTGCTGCCAAAGCCACCGGAGAGCCACACTGTGTCTATCTTGTCCGGAGAAATGCCAGCAGTGGCCAACAGCGTCTCAATACCGGCGCATACAGCGCTTTTCGCCAACTGGAAAGCACGGATATCGCTTCGGGTCAGGGCTATACTGCCGCTCAGCGGTATCGCCTCGGTTTCCATAAAGCCGGTGTCTTCAATGTCTCCGCGCTGCACCAGACAATTCACGGCATCCATCAGGCCGGAACCGCAGAGGCTCTCTGCCGGTTGTTCCGCAATGGTATGAATCTGTAGCCGGCCATCTCGCAATTCTACTCGGTCAATGGCACCGGGAACGGCGCTGCTGCCGCAGGAAATGCCCACGCCTTCAAAGGCCGGGCCTGCTGCCGTAGCGCAGCAGAGCAGTTTACCGCCGTACAGCAGAACGATTTCTCCGTTGGTACCCACATCTGCCAAAAGGGCACTTCCCGGATGCGACAGTACGTCACAGGCCAGCAGGCCACAGCTGATATCAGCTCCTACATAGGCAGAAATGCAGGGCGGCAGATAGATCCGGCAGTCTTTGTTCCATGGAAACCCCAACTCCGACGCCGTCATATATTCGCCGAACCGATGGTTGGCCGAAAAGGGCGCAAAAGCCAGATCCCGCACTTCATAGCCGCACAGCAGATACAGCATGGAGGTATTGCCGGTGATCACAGCGCCTGTGATCTCCCGGGGGGAACGCTCCGCTTTGTCGCAAAGCTCCGACGCCAGATCCGCAAGACATTGCCGGATGCACGCCTGCAGCGCAGGTCCTTCCCCTTTCAGAGAGGTTTCTAATCGTGAGATCACATCTGCGCCAAAGCATTCCTGAGGATTTTTACAGGCACTGACCCCCAGAGGGCGGCGGCAATCCAGATCCCACAGATAGGCTGCCACAGTCGTGGTACCGATATCCACGGACAGGCCAAGCCCCGATGCCCAGGGAGACCATGCCATATCACCTGAGACGGTACCCAGTTCCACCTGCAGAGCACCGCTGGTAGGAACAGTAATCTGCACATTTTCACCGCAGATAACGGCTTTACAAGCAAGGCGGAAACCAGTTTGTATTTCAGTGGGCGTTAGTTTTTCCCGCTCCTGGGCGTCCATAGGACATATGTCACCTGTCGCTTGTACCTTGCATTTGCCGCAGCGACCACGTCCACCGCAGGGCATATCCATTCCCAAGCCGCTGTTCGTCAGGGCCTGCGCCAACGTGCAGGCTTCACCGTTCCAGGGAAACTGCCCCACCATGGTATCACCATAGTAGACCCTGATCATTTCTGTTTCTCCTTCCGATCGATGGCCGCAAAAGTTTCCAGTGCCAAGAGTATAGAAGCCTTTTCGCCTCCTGCGCCGTCAGTATCGCCCTCTGAATAGGCGCCGATACTGTGAAACGTATCGTTGCCCCACAGCACAACATTATTCAGAATACTAAGTGCTTTCACACCGCGCAGTCCTGCCACTGTCAGCAGAGCGGCAGTTTCCATATCTGAGCCGAGGATACCTCGGCCGCTCCAATGCTCATTGATGGCATCCTGCCCGTCCACATAGAAGCTGTCGTGGCTGCGGACAATACCGGTATGGGTGGTAATGCCGTTTTTTGCTGCCGCTTCCTGACAGAGACAAAGCATTTCCGCGTCTGAAACCGCAGGGTAACTGCGGGATACATAGGCGGCGGAAGTACCCTCGTCCCGTACCGCGCCCTGTGCCAGAATCAGATCGCCGATGCGAATGCCGGGCTGCAGAGCGCCGCAGGAACCGATGCGGATCATGTGACTGACGCCGGTATGACGAAGCTCTTCCACAGCAATTGCTGCAGAAGGCCCTCCAATACCGGTGGAAACGGCCAGGATCCTCACGCCGCGGAACGTGCCGCTAATACAGCGGTATTCGCGGTTGCTGCCCAAATCACACGTCTGATCCAGATATGCGGCGATACGTTCGACCCGGGCCGGGTCACCCGGCATAATGGCATACGGGATCCCCAAAGACTCTTCCAGATGAATATGCGGCTGCATAGGCACGCTCCTTTTTATAGAAAATAGAAGTCATAGCGTCCTTACGGCTTGCGGCAGAGATCACTTGACATCTTTTGAGAATGCTGATACTATTTCGAATATATATTCTCCGGACGGATGGGAGGCGCAGCATGAGAGAAGAAATTGTAAGTTTATGCGAGTCGATCACTGCGCTGACCGGGATCACCGTCAGTCCTATTTTCCCTGATTCACCGGAGCTGTTCTATGAGCAGGCATGCAGTCAGCGTTTTTGCAGCCGCTGTCCTTACCAGCAGAAAAACGAATGGAATACCCACCTGTACGGGCTCAGCGAGGCCTATCGTTGGGACGGTCATTTCATCTACTATTGTCCCAAGGCAATGACTTTTGTGGCCACCGCCGTTCTGGATCACACCGGCAGTCTCGGCGGCGGTATGATTGCCGGGCCTATTGTTATGGGCGATATACAGGATATCGCCTGCTATACGGAATATCCGCCGGTACGGGATGCCATTGAACGGGTCCCTCACAAGACCACCCTGCAGGTCAGGCAGCTTTCACAGCTTATGTCCACTGCGGCAAACGGCATTCATTATGGAAGCTTTGAGCAAAACCGCATCTATGACCAGCAGCACTTTCTCAACACTATTTATGACATGCGGGATAAGTACATGGATGAGAAAGAGCATTACGACTATATTCTGGAGGCGGAAGATCAACTGTCCGATCTGATTCGAAAGCGGGACAGAAACGGCTCTCAGGATCTGCTGAACCGCTTGCTGGGGCACATTTTTTTCTATCACGCCGGCAATCTTTCGGATATCAAGGCCAGAACACTGGAGCTGATCGTGATCATATCCCGGGCTGTGATCTCCAGCGGTGCCGATGTGGGCGACATCTTCCGCTACAGCACAGAGTACATGCAGCAGATCGATCAATTCACCTCTGTGGATCAGCTGAATAAGTGGCTGTCCGAGGTTATCTGCCAATTTCTGGCGGTGTCATTCGACTTTATTGATATCAAACATTCCGATATTGTCTTCAAAACGATGGATTATATCCGGGACAACTGCCTGCGGCGCATCACCCTGGAAGATGTGGCAAATGAGGTATATCTAAGCAAAGCCTACCTCAGCAGCATCTTCAAGCAGGAAACAGGTATGAGTATTATTGATTATATCAATCAAACGCGGATCGCGCATAGCAAAACGCTGCTGGCCAACACAACTCTCTCCTTGATTGAGATCGCCAATGAGTGCAGTTTCGGTGACCAGAGCTATTTCTCCCGGGTATTCAAGCGCTATGAAGGTGTTACACCCAAGCAATACCGGAGCAATGTGACAAAGCATAGCAAAAAGAATAAAGGCTAATCAAAAGGATATCACAAACGGGCCGTCACAGAGTGACGGTCTCATTTTTGCATAAAAAGGCACGCAGCTTCCGCCGGTCCAAGTCACGACCGATCACATTGATACCGGGGCGCTCATTTTCTCCGGCGAGAGTCACCTCTATCCGGCGAGGCGCACCGTTTACATGCAGCAATTCATTACCGACCTGCACTGCGCCTTTGATCCGCAGTATCTGGCCGGCACCACCGTCCAACAGCTGTAAAAGGCAATCGGACAGCCCGTGCTCTGAAGAAAAGCCGGACGGCAGCAGCATAGTACTCTGAAACATTCCTGTATGGTCAAAGCGGCGGCGTGCATGAGGGCGCAGCATCGTGCCGGCTGCCATTAACCGGGGGAAGACGGCTTCCCACGGCATCTGCGACCAGTCATCCCACAGGATCAACGGCTGCGGATGCAGCATGCCGGTAAGTAGTTCTCCGGTCCTGCGCAGTTCTTCCGGATGAGCCAGCGCCGTTTTACTGACCACCACACTGCCGGCATGAATCAGTTCGCTTTGCAGAATCGCCAGATCATCCTCCTCCATGCAGGAAAGCATCAAAGGATCTACCACACCGCACCACATGCCGAGCTCCACCGGAACATCTCCGCCGGACAGAATGTCCAGCAGATCGTCACCGCAGAATAAGCCTGACGGCTCCAGAATGATTCGATCCACCCGTTCTGCCAACTGGCAGAGCATATTATGGAGCGTTACTTTCATCGTACAGCACACGCATCCACCGGATATTTCACAGACGTCTGTGCCGATAGCCTTCAGCACAGCACCATCTACGCCAGCAGTACCGTACTCATTTTCAATTACGCAGCTTCGCGACCCCTGCTGTGTCAGCCAAGGCAGATAAGCCTTGATGAGTGTGGTCTTTCCGGCGCCGAGAAATCCCGTTATCACATCAAGCTGTGTCATTTTTGATATGTACCATAGGTCTTTGCAATATCAATCATTCGCCGTGCCCGGTCAAAGGAGGCATTGGCAGGGTATTCGCAGCCAGTGGCCAACAAAAAACCTCCATCTGCCGCCATGGCGTCGATTTGGTCGCGGCACTGGGCATCCCATTCCTCGTCGGATCCGATTACAGCGTTTGCCGGCGTCACGGCGCCGATCAGCGCCACTTTCTGTCCGTATTTTTCCTTGCACTCAGCAAAATCAGCACAATCATCCGGCGGATACAGAAACGAAATGGCCACCGGGTCGATGGCTTCGATCTGTGCATCAAAGTAGATCCTCTGCCCGCAGTTATGGATCATATTCATGCAGCCGTGGGCACGTACAACATCAGCCAGCATTTTCATTGGGCCAGCCTCCATATCCCGCCACATGGCCTTGCTCATAATGGAACCACTGGCAAAAAGCGTATCCCACATTATGGCGTCCACGCCCACATCACACAACGCACCCACATAGTCGGCCAATGTCTCAGCTACCTGCCAGGTGGCCGTCTTCACTGCCTCGGGATCATCATAAAGATCCATGTACATTTCCTGCTGATTGCGCAGCATGGACAAGGTTCCCAACGGGCCGAACACAAAGGCAACCACGGGCAGGGTACCTTTCTTTTCCGCGACCAGCCGGCGACACACGTCAATATGCATCATCATACGCTTACTGCTGCGATAATCCACCTTTTTGATCTTTGCATAGTCGGCAATATCTTTAATGACGGGATCGCTGTAATCGGGATGTGCCGCTTCATTCTCCGGATAAATTAATTTCTGACCCCATGCATCGCATTCCACGGACAGATCAATGAGCGTAACAAGACAATCGATATCAAATAACTCAGCTGTTTTCAGAAATCCGGCTGCACAGGTCTCAGCATCAGTAGACCATTTCTCATAACTGGCGCCGACTAATTTGCGATTGATGCCGCACATAATAGGATAGACAGGGACATGGTCCGGTTCCTTGTGGGAAAGAGCCGCGACAACGCGCTCATAAGAAGTCATACGAAAACCGCCTTTCCATCACGATGAAATCTGCCATTATTATAGTGGATATAGGATCGGCGGTTCTATAAATATTTCGGCACTTTTCGGTATTTTTTTTCAAACATTGCCTTGTGGATACAGGTAGATGCCGAATCGGATAGATCCAAACAATAGTGAATTCTCTCTGCAGTCCTGTGTATCAAGATACATTCGCGGTGCAAGAAATCGCATACTGTAAGAAATTGTTTAGCGACTACTGCAAGTTGTAGTCCGCCTGATCAGACGCAGAGAAGCTTTACGCAGAGAAGCTTTATATGTGTTAAAGTTGACCGTATTCTTTAGCGGCCGTGTGGTTATTTGAAGTAGCCCCTGTTCTTTCCTCTGACCCACATTCTGACCCAGCGGGCACAGAGGACTGTCCATCGAACGGAAATCCCGTAAAATCGTCGGAAAGCTTTATATAGCAATGTTTTGTAGTCTCCGGCGCATCCCGCTTCATCTCCGCCGTGGCGTGGGGGTAGGTACTAAGGGTAAAGCCTGCGTCGTAGTGTCCCGGGGCACCAGATAGAGTTTTAACATCTACTCCATTTTTCAAAGACAGCGTTGCGAAGGTGTGGCGCAGATCGTGGAAGCGGATATGCTCGGCACCGATAGCTTTCAGTATCTTGTCATGGGTATGCCGGAAGGAATCCGGATGTTTTTAGTAACCAACAGACATACCGACCTTAATCGCTACGGCTGATAGGCAGAGTTATCAGAAACTTATCATTTTCCCAGAGGCGTGTACTCTTTGCTTACAGCGATTCTGTTTTTGAGCCGGCGTTTGCATCGATCCATGCTCTCAGCTTGTCTTTCGGAACAACGATGCGGCTGCCGATCCTCAACGCAGGGAAGCCCTCACTGCGGACCAGCTCATACGCACCGGCGCGAGAAATGCCTATCTTTTAGCTTCACGCTGACATACCAGATGATTGCTGGTCGGAGAGCAATAAATACCACTCTCCGGTTCCAGGTTTGACCCTTACCCCGACCCTTTATCCATTCAAACCCAGAAAAACCAACGCAACTGACTGGCACGATTTTCCCAGATTTTGAATCTATATAGTCATAATTCTATCAAAAAAGTTGTAGAAAACCAGTATTTCGCAATTCAAGTCCTGTACCGCGCACCACGAAAAACCCTGCAACCAAAAAGGTTGCAGGGTTTTTTGTTTATCCGCTTTTCCAGTTTTTCGCCGCCCGTTCCGAATGGTCACACCGCGCACATGTGAGCGTAAAAGCAGCCAAAACATCTGACAGGTGGCAGCTTTCCCAACAAGATACGAAGATCTCCGTGCCCCGGCAGTTTTTATCCTTTGTTCATTCTGGCTTCTGCCCAGTCGCTGAGCTGCTCCAGAATCGGCAGCAGTGCCCGGCAGTCGTCGGTGGGGCTGTACTCCACCCGCACCGGCACCTCCGGGTATACGGTGCGCACCACCAGCCCGTCGGCCTCCAGCTCCCGCAGCGCTGTGGCCAGTACCGTGTTGCTGATGCCGTCCAGCTTGCCGCGCAGTGCGTTATAGCGCAGCTGCCCGGCGTTGGTCAGGGCGCAGACGATCTGCACCTTCCACTTGCCGCCGATGACACTCATGGCATAGTGCAGCGGACATTTCTCCATGCAGGGACATTCGTAATGGCTCTGGGACATGGTAAGTTTCTCCTGACCTTGTTATGAGAATCTGCGTTCTTGCTTTTCCCATATAACGTGCTATGATTATAGCAGGTAAGAAAAAAGGAGTAAATAGCCAATATGAACATATATCTTCAGGGGCTCACCATGGGCCTTGCCTATGTGGCGCCCATCGGCCTGCAAAACCTGTTCGTGATCAACACCGCCCTGACCCAAAAGCGCAGCCGGGTCTATCTGACGGCGCTGATCGTCATCTTTTTCGACATCACACTGGGTCTTGCCTGCTTTCTGGGCGTCGGCGCGCTGATGCAGGCCCTTCCCTGGTTGCAAAAGGTCATTCTGGGTATCGGCAGTCTCATCGTCATCTGGATCGGTATCGGGCTTTTGCGCTCCAAAGCCAGTATGGAGGGCGGCCGGGATGTAAACGTGCCCATCTGGAAGGTGATCTCCACCGCCTGCGTGGTGACATGGTTCAATCCGCAGGCCATCATCGACGGCACCATGATGCTGGGAGCGTTCCGGGCCAGCCTGCCGGCCGGCAGCGACGTGTTTTTCATCTGCGGCTTTGCCAGCGCGTCGGTGCTGTGGTTTTTGGGTATCTCTACCGTCATCTCCCTGTTCAGTGCCCGGTTCACCAATAAGGTCCTCAACATCATCAACAAGGTGTGCGGCGCGGTGATTATCTTCTATGGCGGCAAGCTGGCGTGGAGTTTTCTGAAGCTGATGGGCTGGGTCGGCTGAGGATTTTGACGAAACAATTACCGAAAGCTCTTGCATCTTTCCCGAATCGTGGTATGATAAGCCATACCCACGCTCTGAACAGCGATTTGAAAGCGAGGAAAAAAGTATGACTTATCAGGAGATTCTCGATCATTCCCGTACTCAGATCGGGCCTTACTGCAAGTCCTGCAAGATCTGCAACGGTCTGACCTGCAAAAACACCATTCCCGGCCCCGGCGCCAAGGGATTGGGTACCAGTTTTATCCGCAACTATCAGAAGTGGCAGGAGCTGTGTGTCAATATGGACACCATCTGTGAAAACGGTCCGGCGGATACCACCTTTGATTTCTTCGGCCACCGGCTGGCGCTGCCTGTGATGGCGGGGCCTGTGGGCGCCATGCAGCTGCATTACGGCGACCGCTATAACGATATGGAGTATAATGACCTTCTGGTGGCCGCCTGTGCCAAGGCCGGGATCCTGGCCTTTACCGGCGACGGCACCAATCCCGCCGTCATGGAGGGCGCCGTGAAGGCCATCGCTGCCAACCACGGCGCAGGTGTTCCCACCGTGAAGCCGTGGAATAAAGAGGAAGTGTTCCGCAAGCTGGACATGGCCAAAGCCAGCGGTGCCCGGGCCATTGCCATGGATATCGACGCGGCGGGTCTCCCCTTCCTGAAGAATCTGACGCCTCCCGCCGGCAGCAAGACGGTGGAGGAGCTGAAGGAGATCGCGGACTATGCCCAGGTGCCGTTTATCCTCAAGGGCATTATGACCGTCCGCGGCGCGGAGAAGGCCGTCAAGGCCGGCGCCAAGGCCATCGTCGTATCCAATCACGGCGGCCGGGTGCTGGATCAGTGTCCCGCCACGGCGGAGGTACTGCCGGAGATCGTGAAGGCTGTGGGCAAGGACGTGATGGTGCTGGTGGACGGCGGTATCCGCACCGGTACGGATGTGTTCAAGGCGCTGGCGCTGGGCGCCAAGGGCGTGCTGATCGCCCGGCCTTTCGTCAACATGGTCTACGGCGGCGGTCTGGAAGGGCCTGCCGCATTGGTGGCCAAGCTGAAAGCGGAGCTGGAGGACACCATGCTCATGTGCGGCGCCCACTCTCTGGCGGAGATCGACCGGTCCATGGTCAGATGATACTGATACATCTTCATAATCATAAAAATCCCCACCCGGCAGGGTGGGGATTCTTGTTGTATGTGTGTTCGTACCTTACTCGGTCACGAAGGGCAGCAGGGCGATCTGACGGGCGCGCTTGATGGCCTCGGTCAGCTGGCGCTGATGCATGGCGCAGGTACCGGTGGTGCGGCGAGGCAGGATCTTGGAGCGCTCGCTGATGAAGCGGCGCAGCTTGGCAGCATCCTTGTAATCAATATGCTCGCACTTATCCACGCAGAACTGGCAAACCTTTTTCCGCTTGCGGACGCCGCCGCGTGCGGGTCTGTTTTCACGTTCCATAGCCATGGAATAGTCCTCCTTATAATTTTTTTGTGTCCTTGACACGGATCAGAACGGCAGATCGCCGTCCTCCTCATCGATCTCGGCAAATTCGCCGCCCACAGGGGCCGCGAAACCGCCGGCAGGCGCGCTGTAAGCGGGCGCACTGTGATAGGCAGGGGCATCGTTGAACGAATTGCCGCCATTGCCTGCGGGCCGGCTGTCACCGAAATAGACGTTGTCGGCAACGACCTCCGCGCTGCGGCGCTTGTTGCCGTCTTTGTCCTGCCAGTCGCGGATCTGCAGACGACCCTCCACCACGGCCATGCGGCCCTTGGTGAAATACTTCGCGACAAATTCGGCAGTGGAACGCCACGCCACCACATCGATGAAATCCGTTTCCTTCTCGCCGGACTGGGACTTGTAATCCCGGTCCACGGCCAGAGAGAAGCTGGTAACAGGGGTACCGGACGGCGTACGGCGCAGTTCGGGATCACGGGTCAGGCGACCCATGATAAAGATCTTGTTGAGCATCGAAAGCCCTCCTTACTCGTCCTTGCAGACGATCATGGAACGCATGACACCCTCGGTAATGCCAAGGATACGATCCAGCTCACGGGGGAATTCCGACGCGCTGGTGAAGGACATCAGAACATAATAGCCTTCAGTTTTGTAGTCGATCGCATACGCGAGACGACGCTTGCCCCACTCGTCGACGACGACGTTGGACGCATGCTGTTCAGCCAGAGCCTGGAACTTTGCCACGGTGGCGGCAACAGCCTCCTCACCCTGTGCGGGGTCGATGATGTAAACGACCTCATAGTTGGCGGAAATCTTAGCCATACTTTGCACCTCCTTTTGGACAAATGGCCCCCATTCACAGATGGGAGCAAGGATTTACCCGCATCTTTTCATAATACGCGAGCCTAATTATTTTACCATTTCCTCGCAAAAAGTCAATCTTTTTTTTGCAGATCACGGAAATATTTCGTTTTTTCCAGTCCTTTCAACAGCAAAAGGCCCAGAACGTAGCACACCACCGCCTCGCTGACGGCCAGTGAACAGGCATTGTACCAAAACGCGGCGGCAAAGGCCTGTGTAAAGCCGGTCTGTTCAAAGGCCAGCAGACCGCCCACCAGCACCGCGTTGACCGCCACCGGCGGCAGCGGCGCCAGATACCGGCTGCGGCACCGGGCGGTAAGCCACGCCGCGATCAGCGTGGCGAGGGAGCCTATCACGATGTCCAGGAGGCCGTAGGGGCTGAGGAGGTTGGCGATCAGGCACCCCACGAACAGGCCGCCTGTGGCCTCGGGAAACAGGAACGGAAGCACACACAGCGCCTCGGAAAACCGGAACTGGATGGGCCCGTAGGTGATGCCGAATACCGATCCGAAAATAGTCATCACGGCGTAAGCCGCGCCGATCATGCCGGCGGCGGCCAGCTTGCGGGCAGAGAGATTTTTCATTCTTCTACCTCCAATATCAATGTCACGCCGCCGTCAATGCCGTGCAGCGCGTCTACTGTTTCGCCAAGTGCCGCCGCCTGTTCCCGCGTCAGGTCATAGACCACGCTGCCGTCCCCGGCGGAAATCGGCTCCACCGCCATGGCTTCCAGCGCCTCCCGGGCAACTCCGGCCTCCTGACCGGTCAGCGTGACCGTATCTCCGGCGCCGTAATCCTGCTTGCGGTCCTGCTGCCCGGCAGCATCAAAGTCCTCTTCGCTGCTGTTGGTGGGCGCGGTACTGTACACCAGCTGATTGTCGGCGGTATCCGCGCCGTTGGCTTCCTCCCACATCTCCGGAGCGGCACTGTCCGCGCTTGTGGCGGCCTGATTGCTCGCCCGGGGCATGACCAACGGAATGGCCGCGGCGATCACCGCGCAGGCGGCCAGCGCCGCCAGAATCTTCTGATACGGCTGTTTTTTTGCCTTCTCCTGGGGCGTACGGCGCACCTGTTCCATGAGCCGGGCCGTAAAATCCTCTGCGGGTTCGGCGTCAGACGCCAGAGACTCCCGCAATAACTGTTCCAATACATCGTTTTCCCGTTCTTCCCGGTTCATGGCTGCACCTCCTTCCCCCGTTGCTCTGTATGTATGACGCTGACCGCGCCGAAAAGGTTCCCGCTGCGAGATAAAATGTCTTTCAGCTGCGCCTTGGCCCGGTTCAGCCGGGATTTCACCGTCCCCTCCGGCAGCTTCAGCGCCTGGCCGATCTCCTCGTAGCTGAGCTCCTGCATAAAGCGCAGCAACAGCACCTGCCGGTACTCCTCCGGCAGCTGCATCAGCGCCGACCGGACTTCCCGCCGGGTCTCGGCGCGCTCCGCCTGCTGCTGGGGCGAAGGCCCGTCGTCAGCAGCGGTGATCCCGTCAATATCCTCAGCGGCCGCCTGCCGCTTTTCCCGCCGCATCAGGTCGATGGCGGCATGGGTGGTCAGCTGATAGAGCCATGTGGAAAACCGGCTCTCCCCCCGGAAATTGGGCAGTCCCTTCCACGCGGAGAGAAATGCCTCCTGCGCCACCTCGTCGGCGTCCGCCTCGTTGCCGCACATACGCAGGGCAAGGCGGAACACCTGGTTTCGATAGGCTTCCACCAGCTGCTCGAAGGCATCGGCGTCTCCCCGCCGGGCGCGCGCAATGATGTGTTCCTGATCCCTCATGTCAAATCCCTCTTGATGCCCGCTGTCACACGGTACACGTCCTCCATGGTGTTCATCCGCACGATCTGGTCCTTGTAGTAGTTGGCATGGGGCACGCCTTTGAGATACCAGGCATAGTGCCGCCGTGCCTCCAGAATGGCCACCCGCTCGCCCTTATCCCCCCGAGCCAGCTCGATCTGCCGCACCGCCAGATCGCACCGCTCCGCAAGCGGCGGCAGAGGCGGAATTGGCCTGCCCTCCAGCGCCGCGGCGCACTGCTGAAACAGCCACGGGTTGCCGAAGCAGCCCCGGCCCACCATGGCCATGTCCGCTCCGGTAAACTGTAAGATCCGCAGGCAGTCCTCTGCCGAGAAGATATCGCCGTTGGCGATGACAGGGATGCGGACGGCCTCCTTCACCTCCCGGATGGTGACCCAATCCGCCTGTCCGCCATACATCTGGGCACGGGTGCGGCCGTGAACGGCCACCGCCGCCACACCTACCTGCTCCAGCATCTTTGCCAACGCCACGGCGTTGATGCTGCCCTTGTCCCAGCCCCGGCGCATCTTCACCGTCACCGGGACCGGACTGGCCTTCACCACCGCTTCGGCCAGACGGGCCGCCTTCTCCGGATCCTTCATCAGCGCCGAGCCGTCGCCGTTGGACACCACTTTCCCCACCGGGCAGCCCATGTTGATGTCGATGATCTCCGCGCCGGACACCTCCGCCGCGATCTGGGCGGCCTCCGCCATGCAGGCGATATCGCTGCCGAAGAGCTGCGCCGCCGCCGGATGCTCGTTAGGGGCCATTTTCAGCAGGGTACGGCTTTTTTTGTCCTGATAGCAAAGCGCTTTGGCGCTGACCAGCTCCGTGCAGGAGTATCCGGCCCCCAGCTCCCGGCAGATCTGGCGGAACGCCATGTCCGTCACGCCCGCCATGGGCGCCAGCGCCAGCCGCGACGCCACCTCCACATTTCCGATCTTCATCGCGTCATATCCTCCGCAAAAACTCCATATGCTTGTACATGTCCGCTTATTATATCATATCCTTTACCGGAAAAAAAGAGGGCGGACGAAGGATCGTCCGCCCCAAGTGAGGAGAAAAATGTGGAAAGAAAGCAAAAACATTTGTGCAGCTACAACAGTGCCACCATAGCCCAGACCGCGCCGATGACGGCGCTGCCTGCCGCCATCCATAGCGGCGGCGTCATGCGAAAGCTGCGCGTGGGAACGCCGTGAGTACGGGCATAGCTTTTGGCGACGCGGACGGCCTGATCCACCAGCTGCTGCTGGCTGACCCCGGCGCCGTCGCTGCTGAGAATAAAGATCGCCTGTTCAAACACCTGCGGGTCGGGACTGTCCACGACAATGACCCGCCGGGAAACACCTTTTACCAAAACCATGCCCTCCTTGTACTGCCGTAATGACCATGTCATGCCTGATGGAAAAAGTATGTCCCGCGGCAGGGAGCGTTATACACGTTTTTCAAGTGTTTCATCAGTTTTTTCAAGACGCAGCACCAAGGCGGCGCAGTCATCCTGCAGTCCGCCATGGCGGCGGGATTCGGCAAGGATCATCTGGGCCAGCTCCTGGCTGTCGCCGCCCTGCCATCCGCTCAGCAGTCCCCGCAGCCAGTCCTCGCTGTCGCCGCCGGTAACGCCGTCGCTGACCATTACCAGCACGCTGCCCGGCTCCAGCTGCACACCGGTGGACTCCGGCGGCTGCCGGGCGTCCTGCAGGCCCGCCGGCAGGCTTCCCGCATCCAGACGCGTCACCGTGCCGCCTTTCTTGACATAGGAGGGCGCCGCACCGTATTTGTACAGGATGGCCGCGCCGCTGCGCCGGTCCAGCGCCAGCAGGTCGATGGTGGTGAATCCGCCGCCCTCCTGACACCGCAGCGTCAGCGCCGTGTTGATGGTTTTCAGCGCCGGCCGCGGCTGGATACCGGCCTTGAGAAACTGCCGCAGCAGCCGCACCGTCATGGCGCTTTCGGCATGGGCCGCCGCGCCGCTGCCCATGCCGTCGGACAGCAGCATATACAGGGTGGCTCCTACCGTAAACACCGCCAGCTGGTCGCCGCACAGCGTCTCGCCCTCCTTGGGCCGCAGCAGTGTGCCGACCCGACACCGCAGGGGCAGCTCGCCCTCCGGCTCCGTCACACCGCCCTCGCCCAGCGCCTCCCCCAAATGCTCATACTGTACCTCCGCCAATTCCCGCACATCCTCCAGCCGCGTGCGGTATTGCCGCCGCAGCCGGAAGGCATACAGTTCCCGGTTGACGGCGTCCAGCAGCTCCGGAAAATGCAGGCACCGGCTGGTGAAAAAGAAGGGAAAATCCTCCGCCTCCGCTTTGCCCCGCTTCAGCATGGCGCCGCAGGCGTCATTGAAGGCGTTATAGGTCTCGCCGTACTCCGCCTGCCAGCACCGCTTTACCAGAAGGCAGCTGCGGCACACCTGCTCGGCGGCCCGATCGAAGATCACAGAGGGATTCTCACCGGTCTCCGGCGTATTGGAGCGAAACATGGCGTCATATAACTCCCGAAATGCCGCCGCTCCCTCCTTCATGACGGCAGTCTGTGCCGCCATGGCAGGCGCCGCGGCGGCTTTTCCCGGTGTTTCCTCATTTGTAAAGGGCAGCCACTTGCGCCGCAGCAATAAATACGCCGCCGCGCCAGCCGCCGATTCATACAGTGTCATCCCCGGCCTGTCCGCGTCCAGTGCCAGCGCTGTCCCGGCGGCGCACAGGCAGAAGGCAATTGCCTGCATAACCCGGGGACGACGCCGCAGCAGCGACGCACCCAGCGCACCGCAGCCGCAAACCGCCGCCATCAGCAGCCCCGGCGACGGCAGCGCCAGATCGGCGCACAGTCCCACACCGGCCCCCAGTGCGGCGGCACAGGCGGGAGACGATCCGCCGCCGCATAAGAGCGCCAGCCATGCCGCCACCACACCGCCGGGAGAAAATCCCTCTATCCGGACGGCAGAGAGGGCAGCCGCGCCGGCCGACAGGATCGCCAGCAACTTCAGCCGAGGGTCCGTCCGCTCCTCGCCCATGGCGAAGGCTACCGCCGCAGCGATGGCGGACGAGGCGGCACACAGTGCCCATTGGGAGGCCGTGCGGCCCAGTAAGTAGATGGACTGTACCAAAAACAGCGATCCGGCCGCCAGCAGCGGCGCATAGCCAGGCCGCCGGGACAGCTTTGTATCGCAAAAGGCCATGTTGACGCAATAGATCAAAACGGCGGAGGCGGCGAATCGCAGCCCTGTCTGGAAGTCGAAAAACACCAGCGCACCCGCCGCCGCGCCCACCAGCGCCCACAGCCCCCGGCCCTTTCCGCCGGACACCGCCACGGCAGCCAGCCCCCACGGGCCGTACAGGCCACCGGTTCGGGCCGCGCTCAGTAAAAACGTCAGCACGCTCCACAGTACGGACTGCTTCAAAGTGTCCGGATGGAACTTGTCCCATATCGTCGGCCGTCTCATGTGCTCCCCCTCCCTTTGCCCTGCTTCCAGGGCGGTTTTCACACGACCTATTGTACGAAAAAAGACACTCACATTTCGTCGGGAAATAAAAGCCCCTCTGCATTTTTTGCAAAATACAGAGGGAAGAACAAGGAAATTCCAACTGCCGATATAAGCATACAGCGCCCGGATATACAAAAACATCCCACAGGAATTATCTCCTGCGGGATGTTTCTTATACCTCTCCTGTTTCCCGAAAATAGGCCCGGGCCTGAGCGATGTTTTTCCCGACCTCATCTTTCAGCTGCTGGGGGGATTCAAATTTCTTCTCCTCCCGCAGGCGGCGGCAGAACTCCAGCCGGATGCGCCTGCCGTACAGGTCGCCGTCAAAATCCAGCAGAAAGGTTTCGATGGATACTTTGCCGCTGTCGCTGACGGTGGGGCGGGTGCCCACATTGGTCACGCCGGCAAAGCTGCTGCCGTCAGGCAGATAGACGCGGGTGATATACACGCCCCGTTCCGGCACCAGCACATGGTCCGGCACGGTGAAATTGATGGTGGGGATACCGATGGTGCGGCCAAACCGGAACCCGTGGGTCACCGTCTGGCTCAGACAGTGGCGGTGTCCCAGAAATTCGGCGGCCCGCTCCACCTGTCCGCTCTCCACCAGCTGGCGGATATAGGTGGAGCTGACGGTGATGCCGTCGTATTCCACCTTGGGAATAATGTCGCAGCCCAGCCCCAGCTGGCGGCATTTCTCCTGCAGCAGCTCCGGCGTCCCGGCGTTTTTATGGCCGAAGCGGTAGTCGTGGCCCGCCACCAGATGTACGGCGCCGTAGGTCTCCACCAGCAGTTTGGTGATGAAATCCTCCCAGCTCATGGTCATCATCTCATGGTCAAAGGGCGCCACGATCACCTGCCGGATACCGTACAGCCGCTCCATCAGTTCCTGCCGCTCCTGAGTGGAATTGATCAGCGGCACCGGTTTGCCCGTCACCACCTCCTTGGGCGGCCGGTCAAAGGTAAAGGCGGCAGGCGTGGCGTTCAGCCGGCAGGCCACCTCTGTAGTGCGGCGCAGCAGCGCGCCGTGTCCCCGGTGTACACCGTCAAAAAATCCCAATGCAATCACGGTAGGCTTCATAGTTTACGCTCCAAAAAAGTTCTTGATGGACGTCATCCGTCCGTTTTCCAGCCGGCTCAGGCACAGGAAGTCGCCCTCCATGCCATACACCCGGTACAGACCGTCGGCAGGCGGATCCTTCACGGTGAAGGCGTTGCCGTTGCGGCACAGCTGCTCCACCCGGGGGTGCTGAATGTGATAGGCGTCGTATTGCCGGAACAGGGTGTCCACAGGCCGCAGCAGCGTTTCCCCTTGTGCCTGCGCCTCCTCCAATGTGTGGCTTTCCGCCAGCGTATAGCCCGCCGCCATGGTGCGCCGCAGCGCGGCCATGCAGCCGCCGCAGCCCAAAAGCTGCCCCAGATCATGGCACAGGGTACGGATATAGGTGCCCTTGGAGCAGCGGATCCGCAGCTGATAGTCGGTGGGCGACAGCTGCTGCACCAGTTCCAGTGCAAAGATGGTGACGGCGCGGGGCTTGCGCTCCACCTCCCGGCCCTGTCGGGCCAGATCGTACAGCTTTTGGCCGTTGATCTTAATGGCGGAGTACATAGGCGGTATCTGCAGGATATCGCCGGTAAACCGCGGCAGCGCGGCGGCCACGTCAGATGTCGTCACGGCGACGGGATGCTCCTCCAGCACGCGTCCGGAGACATCCTGCGTGTCGGTGACAAGACCCAGCCGCAGCGTGGCGACGTACTCCTTTTCGCCGCTCTCAGCGAAGGAAACGCCTCGTGTGGCCTGTCCCACAAATACGGGAAGTACGCCTGTCGCCATGGGATCCAGCGTCCCGGCGTGGCCCACCTTTTTTGTTTTCAGAATGCCCCGCAGCTTGGCGCACACATCCATGGACGTCCAATCTGCGGGTTTGTCGATGATAATGATTCCGTTGGCCATAGGCGTCTCCTTGCGACCTTTTCTTGCGTGAAAGCTTCTCCCGGATTACGCACCCGTGACCTTCCGGTACGCCGCCAGTACGGCCATACGCGCCTCGTCCAGCGTACCGATCACGGTGGCGCCGGCGGCGGCGTGATGGCCTCCGCCGCCCAGCTCCCGGCACAGCGCACAGGCGTCCACCCGGGGGCCGGAGCGCACCGACACCTTCACGGCGCCGGGCCGCAGCTCCCGCAGGGTCACGCCGCAGTCGGTGCCCTCCACCAGAGCGGGCAGGGCGCTCAATTCCTCAATATCCGCGTCGGTGGCCCGCATCTCCTGCCGCAGCGACAGGGGTATGGTCATCACCACCACACGCTCACCGTCAAACAGCTGCATTTCCGCCACCATGCGGGATTCCATGGCCAGCCGCACCCGGCTCTTGGTGCGGAACAGCGTTTTGTTCACCGCCGCCACGTCCACCACCTCCATCAGTGCCGCCGCGATGCGGTGGGTGCGGGCGGTGGTGTTGCCGTACTGAAAGCCGCCGCAGTCGGTGCTGACCGCCACATACAGCGGCAGCGCGATCTCCGGCGTCAGTGCCGTCAGATGGGAGATGATCTCATAGACCACCTCGCCGCAGGCGGCGCTGTCCGCCTCCAGGCAGGTATTGCGGGCAAAGAAGCCATGGGACGGATGGTGGTCGATGGCCAGCTCGATGCGCCCGGCGTAAGGCTTGGCGTTCTCCGGCAGCAGGCTCACATCGGCAATATCCACACTGACCACATGGTCGCCCTCCCAGCCCTCCGGCGCCCAGTAGGGGGCGGCGTAGGGGGCATAGGTGGCGGTGATCTCCGGATTGGGCAGCAGATACGCCGTGCGGCCGCACCGGCGCAGGGCAGCGCACAAGCCCGCGGTGCTGCCAATGGTGTCGCCGTCCGGCCGCACATGGGTCAGCAGCAGCACGTTGTCCAGCGCCTCCAGATATCCGGCGGCCTCCCGGGCAGTCAGGATCGGTCGTTCCATCTCACTTATCCTCCGGCAGCACGATGTCCGCGTTGGCGGGATTGGCGGGCTTGACATGGTGCAGCATATCCAGAATGTGCGCTCCGTGGGCAATGGAATCATCGGCAAAGAACTGCAGCTCCGGCGTATAGCGCAGCTGCAGGCGCTGGCCCAGCTCATGGCGCAGATAGCCGCCGGCGGACTTCAGTCCCCGCATCAGGTCCTTCTCGTGGGTGCGGTCCATGGCGCTGATATAGATACGGCTGTACCGCAGGTCGCCGGTGGTGTCCACATGGGTGATGGTCAGCATGGCGTCCGCCACCCGGGGATCCTTCACCGTGCGCAGCAGGCCGGACAGCTCCCGCTGGATCTCTTCGTTGATGCGTCCGATACGGTTGGATGCCATAAAAACGCTCCTTTCGCGAAAACAGGGGCGGGCGAAACGCCCGCCCCCCGTAACAGTAGCCTCGCAGAGTTCGCCGCCCGCAGGCGGCCGCGATCTCCTTTGCCGCAAAATCGCAAGATTTTGCGGCAGAATCGTTTACTGGGGGATCTCCTCCATGGTAAACGCTTCCACGATATCGCCTTCCTTGATATCGTTGTACTTCTCAATGCTCAGGCCGCACTCGTAGCCGGCCACGACCTCCTTGACGGAGTCCTTGAACCGCTGGAGAGAGGCCAGCACGCCCTCGTGCACCACGATACCGTCGCGGACCAGCCGTACCTGGCAGTCCTTGCGCTGCAGCTTGCCGTCCTGCACGTAGCAGCCGGCCACGGTGCCCACGCCGGACACCTTGTAGGTCTGGCGCACCTCGGCGTGGCCCAGTACCGCTTCCCGGTACTTGGGAGCCAGCATACCCTTCATGGCGGCCTCGATCTCGTTGATAGCGTCGTAAATGACGCGGTACATCCGCATATCCACATTGGCACGTGCGGCACTGTCCCGGGCAGCGGCGTCAGGACGGACGTTGAAGCCCACGATGATGGCCTGAGAGGTGGAGGCCAGCATCACGTCGGATTCGTTGATGGCGCCCACGCCGCCGTGGATGACGCGCACCCGCACCTCTTCGTTGCTGAGCTTCTCCAGAGAGGCCTTCACCGCCTCCACGCTGCCCTGCACGTCGGCCTTGACGATCAGGTTCAGGTTCTTCATCTCACCGGCCTGGATCTGGCTGAACAGATCCTCCAGCGAGACCTTGGCAACAGGGGCGTTGGCCTTGGCCTTCTCCTCGGCCTTGCGCTGCTCCACCAGCTCGCGGGCCAGCTTTTCGTCGGCCACGGCGTTGAAGGTGGCGCCGGCAGAGGGCGCCTCGCTCAGACCGGTGATCTCCACAGGTACGCTGGGGCCGGCCTCGGTCATCCGCTGGCCCTTGTCGCCCACCATGGCGCGGACACGGCCCACGGAGGTGCCGGCGATGATGATATCGCCCTGGTGGAGTGTACCGTTCTGCACCAGCAGCGTGGCCACGGGGCCGCGGCCCTTGTCCAGACGCGCTTCGATAACGGTGCCCTGGGCGGCGCGGTTGGGGTTGGCCTTCAGCTCACTGACCTCGGCGGTCAGCGTCAGCATCTCCAGCAGATTGTCCACGCCCATACCGGTCTTGGCGGAGATGGGACACACGATGGTATCACCGCCCCACTCCTCGCACACCAGCCCGTACTCGGTCAGCTGCTGCTTGATGCGCTCGGGGTTGGCCTCGGGCTTATCCATCTTGTTGATGGCCACGATAATGGGGATCTCGGCAGCCTTGGCATGGTTGATGGACTCGATGGTCTGGGGCATGATGCCGTCCTCGGCGGCCACCACCAGAATGGCGATATCCGTCACCATGGCGCCGCGGGCGCGCATGGAGGTAAACGCCTCGTGGCCCGGGGTATCCAGGAAGGTGATGGGCTTGCCGTGGATCTCCACCTGATAGGCGCCGATGTGCTGGGTGATGCCGCCGGCCTCGCCGGAGGCCACATGGGCATTGCGGATATAGTCCAGCAGGCTGGTCTTGCCATGGTCCACGTGGCCCATGACCACCACCACGGGAGCGCGGGGCACCAGATCCTCTTCCTTGTCCTGATGGTCGTCGATCAGTTTTTCCTCGATGGTGACCACCACTTTCTTCTCCACCTTGCAGCCCATTTCCTCCGCGATAATGGCGGCGGTGTCGAAGTCGATCATCTGGCTCAAAGAGGCCATAACGCCGTTCTTCATCAGGCACTTGACCACTTCCGCGCCGGTCTTTTTCATGCGGCTGGCCAGCTCGCCCACGGAGATCTCGTCGGGGATCTGCACGGTGACAGGGGTATTCTTGATGACCTCCAGCCGCAGCCTGCGCATACGGTCGGCCTCCTCCTGCTTGCGCTTGTTGGTCATGGGGCCGTTCTGGCGCTGTTTGGAGTTGCGGAACTTCTCCTTGCCCTGCAGCTGGTCCTTGTCACGGCGTCCGCCGCGGTTGTTGCTTCTGTCGGCCATGTCCTGCAGCTTCTCATCGTACTTGTCCAGATTCACGTTGGTGGCCTTGCGGGTATCCACCACCTGCTTCTGGGGCACGCGGGACATGGGCTTCTGGGGCTGCTGAGCGCTCTGCTTATCGCCCTGGGGCTTCCCCTGCTGCTGGGGCTGCTGCCGGTTCTGGCCCTGCTGTCCGCCCTGCTGGGGCTGCTGCTTTTTCGGCTCCGGCTTCTTCTCCTCCACCTTTGCCCCCTCGGCAAAAATGGTCGCGATGCTGGCGATCTGATTGTGCTGGGTCAGATACTCAAAGATGAGAGACAGCTCCCGATCCTCCAGTGCCTGCATATGGTTCTTGGGGGTCTCGGCATACTTGGTCAAGATCTCCGTCACGTCCTTCGTGGCGATCCCGAAATCCTTCGCCACCTCATGCACTCTGTATTTGTTTGCTACGCTACCCAAATAAAGCCACCTCCATCTTAAGTCAACGGTGCGTCGAAGCGCTCCGTGTGTGTTCGTGTTACTGCCGGCCGGATTTCTTCCGGCTGCCCTTGCCCCGCTTCACCGGCAGCGAGCCGGCAAAACGATCCTCCCTTGGGGGTCTTTGCCGTGTACCGGACGGCTTTCCGGTCCGCTGGCCGGGCCGTCTCGCGCCGGCTTCCGGCGCTCTTGCCCGGCGGGGCGGTTCTTCCGCCGGTACGGCCGAAGCCTCCGGGGGCTTACCGCTGTGGATACGCCGCTTTCCCTGCCGCAGGTTCTTCTCATGCCGCAGCTGCTCCGCCCGGCGCTCCATGGCCCGTTGGGCCTTTCCGTCCAGCTGTACCGCCGCCGCGCCGTAGCGCCCCGGATCCATGGCGGCCAGCTTTTTCACCACCGCCCCGGCAAAGCCGATCCCCGTCACGGCGCACATGGCCACGCTGGTGCGGCCCAGCGCCCGACCCAGCGCGTCCTTGTCCGCCGGGACAGTCAGGCACAGGCACGCACCCGTCTCGGCAAAGGAGAAAGCCCTGCGCTGCGAGGAGGGTCCGGCATCCTGCGCCACCAGGATCACCCGCGCCTTTTTGGCCCGGGCGGCAGCGCCCACCGGTTCCTCTCCGATCTCCACCCGGCCCGCCTTTTTGGCAAGGCCCAGCATGGACAGCATCTGTCCGATCATCCTTCGCCGCCCCCCATCTGCGCCTCCAGCGCGTCATAGACCGCTTCGGGGATGGGGGTATCCAGCGCCCGCTCCAGCGCTTTGGACTTGCGGGCCTTTTTCAGGCACGCCACATCGGGACACACATACGCGCCCCGGCCGGAGACCTTTCCCCGGCCGTCCAGCTGAATGTCGCCCTCCGGGGTGCGCACCACCCGCAGCAGTTCCTTTTTATCCTTCATCTCGCGGCAGCCGACACACTGGCGCTGCGGGATCTTCCGGGGTTTGACAGCCATACCGGCCACCTCCTTGTTATAATCAGTCCTCGCTGTGAGAAGCGGGCTTGATGTCGATCTTGTAGCTGGTCAGCCGGGCGGCCAGGCGGGCGTTCTGGCCCTCCTTGCCGATGGCCAGGCTCAGCTGGTCGTCAGGCACGATGACGCGGCAGGCCTTGCCCTCAGACGCCAGACGCACCTCCAGCACATCGGCGGGCGCCAGCGCGGCGGCAATGAACTCCGCCGGATCCTCGCTATACTTGATGATGTCGATCTTCTCACCCCGCAGCTCCTCCACGATGGCGTTGACCCGCTGGCCGCGGGGACCGACGCAGGCGCCGATGGGGTCGATGTTCTCATCCTCGGACCAAACGGCCATCTTGGTGCGGTTGCCCGCCTCACGGGCGATGGAGCGGATCTCCACCGTGCCGTCGTAGATCTCGGGCACCTCCAGTTCAAACAGCCGCTTCACCAGACCGGGGTGGGTGCGGGAGATCAGCACCTGCGGGCCGCGGGTGGTGCGGCGGACCTCCACCAGATAAACCTTCACCATCTGACCCTCGGTCAGCGTCTCGCCGGACACCTGCTCACTCTGGGTCAACACGGCCTCGGTGCTCTCGTTGCCGGAGCCGATCTTCAGGATCACGTTGCCGTTGCGGGGGTCGATGCGCACCACGGTACCGGTCAGGATCTCGTGCTGCTTGGAGCCCCATTCGTCATAGATCATGCCATGCTCGGCCTCCCGCAGGCCCTGAATGATGACCTGCTTGCCGTTTCCGGCGGCAATGCGGCCGAATTCCACGTTTTCCACAGGCAGGTTCACCACGCCGCCCAGCTCGTTCTTGGCACTGAGACGACGGGCCTCCTCCAAAGAGATCTCGGTACCGGGATTCTCCACCTCTTCCACGATCTCCTTCTGCACATACATCCGCAGGTCGTGCTTTTCCTCGTCCACGTCCACGATCACGTTCTCCACGCCCTCGTGATCCCGCTTATAGGCGGTGGTCAGGGCCTGAATAATCTTGCCCATCATGAAGTTCTGAGGAATCCCCCGTTCCTTCTCCAGCATAGCCAGCGCCGCAAAAATCTCATCACATTTCATGATCTTGTTCTCCTCACTATCTTAAACGAAACTTGTTCTTAAAATTCCACCCGCAGGCGCACCAGCGCCACCTCGGCCTTTTCAAACCGTACCGGAGCCTGACCGCCCATATCCAGCAGCACGGCGCCGTCCTCATAGCCGGCCAGAATACCGGCAAATTCCTTGCGCCCGTCCCGGTTCTTGTAGGTCTTCACCAGCACAGGGCTTCCCATGAAGCGCTCAAAGTCGGAGGGCCGCTTCAGCTGCCGTTCCGCGCCGGCGGAGGACACCTCGAACATATAGCTGGATTCAATGGGGTCCACCTCATCCAGCAGGTCGCTGACCTTCCGGCTGACGGCTTCGCAGTCCAGAATGTCCACGCCGCCCTCCTTATCCAGATACAGCCGCAGATACCACTGGCCGGCCTCCCGGACGTACTCCACGTCCCACAGCGCACAGCCGTTTTCCTTTGCCACAGGCTCCGCCAGCTCCCACACGATGTCAGTGACCTTTTTCATAGCGTTCCTCGCTTTATTTCCCTTACGATTTCCGATTTTTAAGAAACGGATTTTGCTCAACAAAAAGAGCGGACAGAACGTCCACTCTTAGTCAACACATACTACCATGAAGTATATTACCATATTTATAGTGGGATTGCAAGGGGTTTTCCGGAAAAAACCAGCCGGAAAAGGGCGGATATATGCGGATTTTTCGACAGGATACGCTATTGCGGTGTATATTTCCGCTGTTCAGCTATGAAATTGTCAAAAACACTTGCAACCCCCAATTCAATGCGTTATAATCCAGAAGGAAAGCAAAAATGCGCCAACACCTACGGGCCTGAGCAGGTGAAGCACCACCTACACAACGGCCATATGGCCGCACCGCGGGAATATTATACGCCATCCGGCCCTTTCTTGTAAAGAGTCGTTTTGTTGTATTTGTTTTTGTGGATGTGTTGCATAAGAACTTTGTTTCTTGCGCTGTGTAGGAAGATATCCTGCACAGCGTTTTTGTTTTTCGCCCGGCCATTGGGGGAGCATCTCCCCCAATGCAGCCGTGGTGAAAATATGTATAGGGAGAAGAGAACCATGAAAAGAGCACACTTGTTACTAGCGGGCCTGCTTCTGATCCTGATGGTAACGCTTTCCGCATGCGGAACACCCTCGGTCAAAAACGAAAAGGAGATACTTGCTGATTTACGCGAACAGGATATAGGCGCCTATATTGTTACTGAAAGCACGGACTCCACGGCGTCTATCCAATCAATTGAAATTTTAAAGCGGCAAACAAATCCGGACGAGAAAACGGACTATGTTTATGTCACGTTGTATTCCGAATCAAAAAACGCACGGCATGTGAATAGCCTTAAATTGACATATAAATTGTACAATAACGACGGATGGCTTTTGGACAGTTGGGACGTATATCGTGACGGGCCGTATAGTGTCCAGCCTCTGCGCGGCCCGGATGAAAGTCTTGTAGACGACTTTTTTAACCGCTTCAACAATTCATTTTCGGGTGGAGGTTGGGTGTCCTACGCCTCTTGGCGCACGGAGGACATCCAAACAGACCTTGAAAGCGGCATTGCCTCAATTTCTGTGTCAGCGCAGAGGCAGTGCGAACTGGTTACGACCTCAGAAACGCTTTTGCTCGAAGCGGTTTTTTCGCCAGCGTTATGCACTTGGCAGATTCCCGAAGTGGGCGTTGACCACTATCTCGTTTCCCTGACGTATGAGTGGATTTTCTCTAACGATACATTCTGGGATCAAGACTGGTCAACGACCGCTCAACTTACCATCAACAACATAGACCCGGTGAATGAGATCATTTCACTGGCCTGGGAGACCGATGGTGGAAATTTTGGTAGCCCAGAGCAGTTTAGCGGTGAATATCCTCTTAGTCGAAACAGTTCGATCGATCTCGATCATATTCAGGAGTCCGTGTCCGACTCTGACAGAGACTCCTTGAACTACCTCTATTTCTTGGAGAGCGAGACAACGCTTGATAACGGAATGATACTCCGTGTTTCGGTAGGGGCAATCAGTGCCGGCTGGGGCAGCGGATCATCTTCAAAATATGTTTTTTATACACGCTTCTGATTTTTATACACTTTAAAAAATGTTAAGAAACAGCAGCAGGGCGTTTATCAGCCCTGCTGCTGTTAATTTTCACTCCGTCATGATCTTCAGGATGACCCGGTCGGTCTCCCGCATGCCCTGAGCCGCCAGCACGCCCACATTCTGGACGGTGTGCTCCGCGTCTGTGCCCATGATACCGTCGCCGGGGCGGAAATTGTTGCCGGTGCGGTACATATTGTAGCCCAGAATACCGCACTCCACGCCCATGGCGATTTTGCTGGCGCAGCTGGCCTTGGCCCCGTCGCAGATGCAGCCGGAGATCATGGCCACCGCGTTTTCCAGCGTGTGGGCGATGCCGTCATAGTCCGCGCCCCGCAGCCAGGCGATGCCACAGCCGGCGCCCACGCCGGCGCTCACCGCGCCGCAGTAGGCGCTGAGGCGGCCGATGCCGGTTTTCTGATGAATGGTGATCAGGTCGCTGAGGCACACGGCCCGCAGGATCTTTTCGTCGTCCGCTCCGGTCAGCTTGCCGTATTTCCACACGGGGACGGAGGCGGTGATGCCCTGATTGCCGGAGCCGGAGCAGATGACCACCGGCATCTCGCAGCCGTTCATGCGGGCGTCGGAGCCGGCGGCGGCCCATGCCCGGGCTTGGGTCTCCGGGTCGTCCCCGGTCAGCAGCAGGGTGGAGCCGATGTTGGCGCCCCAGCTGTTGCGCAGGCCTTCCTCGGCGATGGCGGTGTTGCACCGGATCTGCCGGCCAATGAGGGGTTCAATGGTTTCTAACGGTACAGTTTCGGCGAATGTGATGATGTCTTTTACATTGAGAACGCTCTTGTCCTGCAAATTGTCCTCCGCGTTGGCGGTCAGGGGTTTTTCCAGCAGGACGGCGCCGTCCTTTTCCATGTAGATGATGTTGGTATGGTTGTTGGCCACCCGCACCGAGGCGGTGTGTCCGTCCCGTTTACCATGCAGGAAGATATCCAGCAGGCAGGGGGTCTCGGGACAGGTGACTTTAATGGGTGTGGCATCCAGATAGCCCTGAATGGCGGCTACGTCATCTTCTGTGACGTTGGCAATCACCTGCAATTCCGCGTCCGCGTCGCCGGCCACAATACCTACCGCGATGGCAGCGTCGATGCCGCGACGGCCATCCGTATTGGGTACGACCACGGATTTCACGTTCTTGAGGATGTTGCCGCTGACTTCAGCCAGCACTTCTTCCGGTTTTCCGCCCAGCACCTCGCGCAACTTGGCAGCACAGTACGCGACGGCGATGGGCTCTGTACACCCTGTGGCCAGCAGGAGCTCTTCCTGCAGGATAGCCGTGTAAGCGGCCATCGTTTTTTCGTTCAACATCATGACATTCTCCTTTGTATTTCCTTTGATATATTGTTACCCGGCGCTTCTGCCGGATAGCTTCGCTCGATCCCGCTTTTTTTGTTTACCGCAGATCCGGTACGTCGTCCTCCAGCTCCACCCAGTCCTGCACATCCACCACGGAAAATTCCGATGCGGTGGTGCGGATGACGACCTTGGAAAGCCCCGCGTTGATCACCATACGGCGGCACATGGCGCAGGAGGTGGCATCGTGGAGCAGCTCGCCGGTCTGGGCATTGCGGCCCACCAGATACAGCGTCCCCCCCACCATATCCCGGCGGGCAGCGGAGATAATGGCGTTGGCCTCGGCATGGACGCTGCGGCACAGCTCGTACCGCTCGCCCCGGGGCACCTTCATGGCCTCGCGGGTGCAAAAGCCCATGTCCACACAGTTGCAGCGGCCACGGGGCGCGCCGTTATAGCCGGTGGAGATGATCTCGTCATTCTTGACGATGATGGCGCCGAACACACGCCGCAGGCAGGTGGCCCGCTCCAGCACAGTCTCGGCGATATTCAGATAGTAGTTCTCTTTACTGACGCGATGCTCCATAGTATTTCTCCTTGCAACGGTATTCTTCACTTTATCTGATTATATCGTTTTTTTCCGGGTGGTTCAATGGTAAGGAAATGAAACGTTTCCCGCGATTTTCACAAAATTTTACCGCATTTTTTGAAGGAAACGTAGAAATGCGGTGTTTTTTGTAAAAAGCCGCGGCATATGCCGCGGCTTTTCAGATCAGCTCTTATTCAGTTTATACAGATTTTTGTCGGCGGCAAAGTTGGTCAGCTCATACAGCACCAGCACGTCGGTGGCCCCATCCGCCAGCGGCTGCACGCTCTCCCGGAAGTACCGCAAATCCAGCACTGTGATGGTGTCATAGTCTTTCACTAAAAAGGGCAGGAAGCTGTTGGCGAAGCTGTCCTTTACCACCAGAAGGGACTTGCCGGTGGCAGCGCCGGTGTCGATGACCACCTTGGCGTAGTTGCCGCCCATGAATACCTTATAGTGATCCTTCTCCTCCAGCGCCGTCATGTCATACAGGCTGCCGGACACAGTACCGTCGCAGTCCATGGAGCGGATGGCGGCGTCAGAGGCGATGGTCACCCGGTCATAGGGGCTATCCGGCAGCAGCACCGCGGAGTACAGCGTACCACGGAAGCAAGTGCTGGCCGTTTCCAGCTGCCAGTCCTGCCGCTCATGTCCGGTGGCGGCGCACCACGCGCCGTAGGCGGTCAGCGCGCCCTGTGTGGTCCAGTGGTGGTCGGTGCGGTAGTACATCTCCGCCGCGTCGGGAGTCAGGGCGGCACGCAGATCGATGGCCTCCGCCGCGAAGTCAGCCAGCAGCGTGTCAAAGCAGCTCTCCGCGTCAAACAGCGGCGCGTTGGCCGGCAGATCATCCCGCAGCAGATACGCCGGAGTGGGCACCATCATCATGCGGCAGTCCTTGTCGGCGTTGGCATCGAAAAACGTGCGCACCTGCGCCAGATTCTTCTCATACTGGGCGGTATCAAAGGTGTCAGGCGTGACCTTTGCAAAATAGCGGCCGTCACGTCCCAGCCAGGTGTCGTTGACCTCCCGCCGTCCCGCTGCCCGCTGCACCACTGAAGCGGACTCCATCCACATGTCCCGCAGCGCGATCTGGTCGGCGGTGTAATCCTCCGCCTTTTTGGTGAAGGTGCCGTCCATCAGCGTCGTCCACGTCAGCTCCGGCCTCTGCTGGAGATAGCGGTTTTCGTTGGGGGAAAACGCCCGGTCCGGCGTCAGAAGCGACGCGGCGGACAGCCCCACCAGCACCAGCGCAATGGCCAGCAGCGGGGCCAGCTCCCGGCGCTGGTGTTCACGTTTCATCAGGCGGGCGCCGCCCTTATCGAGTTGACTCATAGGCAAATGACCTCCCTTGCATCACGGTCATCAGAAGCGGAAATACAAAAACGGATTGTAGCTGTCGCCCACCAGAAAGGCGATGGACAGCAGCAGCAGTACCACCACGCCCACGGTGCGCAGCGTCACGGCGGCGGTATCGGACAGCCGCGCTTCCACACGGTTCCACAGCCGCAGGGGACCGGTGGTGCAGCCGATGGCGGCCAGCACCAGCAGCACGGCGTTGGACCGCAGCAGGTACAGCGCCGTCCCGTCGGCAAACGTGGCGGTAAACATGGCGGAGAGGTACTGTCCCAGCTGGCCGAAATCGGTGATGGCGAACAGCACCCAGCCCATGATAAAGCACACTATGGTGTAGAGATGGCCCACGAACCGGGGAGTCTTGTCCAGCCACCGCAGCAAAAACAGCTTTTCCAGGATCAGCAGCACCGCGTAGTACATGCCCCACAGCACGAAGTTCCAGCTGGCCCCGTGCCACAGGCCCGTCAGGAACCAGACGATGGCCAGATTCAGGATCTGCCGCGCCTTGCCATGGCGGTTGCCGCCCAGCGGGATATAGACGTATTCCCGGAACCAGGTGGACAGGCTGATGTGCCAGCGCCGCCAGAATTCCGTCACGGTGCGGGACTCGTAGGGATGCTCAAAGTTTTCCAGAAAATGGAAACCGAACAAATGACCCAGGCCGATGGCCATATCGGAATAGCCGGAGAAATCGAAATAGATCTGGAAGGTGAAGGCGATGGCGCCCAGCCACGCCGTTGCGGCGGAGGGGGCGGACATGGCAGCGATCTCCTCCCACAGGGCGCCCACCTGATTGGCGATCAGCACCTTTTTGGCCAGGCCCACCACGAAGCGCTGCATGCCCCGGCTGGCCTCGAACACGCTCTCCCGGCGGAACATAAGCTCATGCTCCACCGTCTTGTACTGGACGATGGGGCCGGCGATCAGCTGGGGGAACAGGGTAACGTAGGCGCCCACGTTGAGAATATTGCGCTGGGGCCTGACGATGCCGCGGTACACGTCGATGGTGTAGGACATGGTCTGGAAGGTATAGAAGCTGATGCCGATGGGCAGGGAAAGCCCCAGTGCCGGGATCCCGGCGGACAGGAGGCTGTTGATGTTGTCGATGGCGAAATCCGTGTACTTGAAGAAGCCCAGGATCCCCAGATTGCCCACAATATCCACGATCAGCACCGCCTTGGCGGCCTTTTCCCGGCCGGTGGTCCGGAAATGGCCGATGAACCGGGCGTTGGTGTAGTCAAAGACCGTGGAGAACAGCATGATGAGAACATACTTCGGCTCGCCCCAGCCGTAAAAGACAAGGCTGGCCAGAAGCAGCACGGTATTGCGGGCCCGGCGGGGACACAGGAAATAGACGGCCGCCGTCAGGGGCAGAAAGAGCAGCAAAAAGACGGTACTGCTGAAGACCATAATGCGTTCTCCTTTGGGTCATTAACGGTTTGTTTACGGCTCTCTTTCCGGAAAGTGGGACAGAGCGGCGCTCTGTCCCACATCGACGGATAAGCTCAGATCACGTTGTGCAGATAGCCCACCAGCGCGGTGGAGCGGATGGCGGAGAGATTATTGACGAACAGCACTTCCTGCACGTTGTTCTGTACGGCAAAGTCGCTGATGCTGCCCTTCCAGTACCGGTAGTCAAGGACGTAAATCGTCTGATAGTGATCCGTCAGGAAGGGAACAAAGGCGTTGCCGAAGGACTCCTTCACGACAATGCAGCGGGAGCCGTCGGTCACATCGGGGTTGTTGATGATGGAGTAGGCGTTGTCGCCGGTGATGAACGCGCCGTATTTCAGGCTGGCCGGGGCGCTGGACTCATCGTAGATGATCTTGCCGCGGGTCAGCTGGGCGTTCTCACTGTCGCCGTAATCCAGCGTGGCCTCCGTGCTCAGGGGGTGATAGGCCACCACCGTGTCGGGATTGGCGCCCATGTCGGCATTGTTGTTGGAATCACGGTAGAAAGTGCCCAGGAAGCCGTCGTACTCGTCGACGGTGTAACCCTCCAGCGGATTGGCGGCGATGCCCTTTGCCTTGCAGAACTGCTCGTAGGCGTAATAGGCGCCGGTCGCCGTCCAGTGATGGTCCGTGCGGAAATAGAGATACTCGGCGCGGTGGGCCAGCAGCGCGTCATACAACGCCACGGACTTCACATTGCCGTTCATATAGCCGATGATCTTCTGCTCGGCCTCCTTCTGGTCGCCGAACACATCCTTGCCGTACAGCTCGTCCGGCAGACAGACGCCGGAGCTGAGGGGGATGGGCAGCATATACACGTTGGCCTTGCCCGCCAGCTTGTCCGCCACAGCGTTCACGTTGTCGGCGTACTTCTTCGCGGTACTGTCCACATAGCTGTACATCTCATAGCCGGTGTCGCCCACCCGGTATACGGCATCGTACTGCTGCTGATCGCCCTTGAGCTCGATCCGCTGATATGTGGGAGTGGGGTCCGCAGACGGGTCGGGATCGTCTGTGCTGTTGTCGCCGTTGTTGGTGCTGTCGGATGTAGGGGGAGTATCGGTATCGTCAGCCGGAGGCGTTTTGTCCTTCACCAGATTGATGACGATCAGCACCACGGCGGCGATGGCCACCACCAGCGCGATCAGCAGCATCAAAGGCGAAACGCCACGGCGGCGGCCTCTGTAACGACTCATTTCAGGTAGCCCTCCACAATGGCGGTGGCGGCGGCGGTGTCATCGCTGACACACAGCACCACCACAGCGCCGGACTGACGCAGCAGCGCGCCGTCAAGGCGGGCTTCCTCGCCGGGCTGATAGAGATTGGCCTCCCGCTTCAGGTCATCCAGATAGGTCTGGGTGTTGGCATACAGCGTTTTGGCGTCGTCGGCGCTGGCGCACTGGGCCACCACGACCATGTCATAGGCGCTGCCGTCGGCGATATAGCCGGCGATAGTGGTTCCCTCCGGCGGATCCAGCTTATACTCCAGATCCTCCACGGCGGAGGCGATCATACCGGTGCTGTAAGGCACGTTGTCCTTCAGGTCATCGGCCAGCTTCTGCACATCTACGGTCTTGCCGCTGTCGCCGCCGCAGGCCGCCAGCGCCAGCATCATCACAGCCGCCAGCAGGGCGGCGAAAATCTTTTTCATCCAGAATCCCTTCCTTTTGCATGCACCCCTCAGGCGGGGTGCGGTTTTTCTTTTGTCCCGGCGCATACTGCACCAGTGAACAACATCATACCACAAGTATAGACGGATTTGAAGAGCAATTTGTTGCAAGGGCAAAATTTTTTACATTCTGTTCACAGGGATAGTATGTGCCGGAAGGGCGGCGCTCTATACAAAAACCGCCGCGGGAAAACCGCGGCGGTCACCGGATCATTCGATTGTTTCGGCCCACCGGCAGAATACGGCCACGCGGGCCTTGCCTCCGGGCGTACAGGTATACAGCACCAGAGGATACTCGCTGCTGAACACGGAAGAAACATCCTCCGCGTCCTCCGGCTCCAGCCGGCGAATCTCTTCAACGGCATAACGGTATACCGTTCCCTCCATATCCGTGAAGATGACGGAAGCGCCGGGCGGCAGGCGGTCCAGATAGCCGAAATGGCTCTTGTAGTTGTGGGCGGCAATCACCAGGTCACCGTCTGGAGCGGCGCCGGACTGACGGCAGGGCGCCGCTTTCAGCCGGTCGTAGCTCCACTGGTCGATGACCGGCAGCTCCAGCGACAGATCGGGGATGGCGATCACACCGGCGTAGTCATAGGTGATCTCCTCAACAGGCTCCTCCTGTGGCTCCTCCAGGTCGGCGTTGGCAGATATAGCGGAACGCGCGTCCTCCAGCAGGCTCTCGGCTTCCTGCCCGGCACGGCGATCCTCACCGCGGTTATAGAGGAAAAGGAGCAGTGCTGCAAGTATCAGCACTGCTCCCAGGGAGATCAGGATAACGCCTGATTTTTTAGGCATTGCCGTGTCTCTTTTTCCGGAGGATGACCCAGCCGAGAGCGATCAGAACCCCACCGGCCGCCGCCAGTACGGCGATGGGCCAGTTCAGCTGACCGGTCTGGATCAGCGTGCCGGGGGTGACGGTGGGTTTGCCGCCGCCGGAGGTGTACTCCTCGGCGGTGAACTTCCAGTCCACCTCGCCCAGACGGTTGGCGAAGTCGTTGTCCAGTTCCAGAGGAACGGTCAATTCCACCGTCAGCGTGGCGGTTTCGCCCTTGCGGAAGGTTCCCAGCAGCTTGGGCTCTGCCAGACCGTCCAGCTCATCGGGAGAGGCCTCGTAAATCAACTCTGTGCCGTTCCAGACCTTCATGGAGAGCCGGGAGAGGAACTCCGTCATGGTGGCGACGGTCTCGACGGTTTCGGCCACAGGGGGATTCTTCTTCTCGCCGTGAGCCAACGCCTGTATGTACAGCTTCACATAGCGGCTGCGGGAGGTGGCGGTCTCGTTTTTGAATGTGATGGTCTCGGTCAGCGTGTCGCCAGGCATCACACCCTTGAACTTGCCGAACAGGTCGGTGGTGGTAAATTCTTTGGTCTTGGGGGCGATGAACAGCTTATTCCTGCCCTTGTAGACGATGTCCGCGGTGGGATCGGCGGCAAAGGCGGAGACGGACAGGCTCAGCGCCGTCACCAGCGCCAGCAGGAGGGAAAGCATCGTTTTACATGTCTTTTTCATCGTTCCACCCTCCTTCAGTTACCGGACTGACTGGCAAGCGCACTGGGAACAACGCCCCAAGCATCTTTCACAGCCTCTTCAGGCACGCTCTGGATGGCCTCGGCGATGATCTCGATGACCTGCTTGCCGCCGTCGGCGTCTGTATAGGGGCTGCTTAGCGTAATCGTGTCAATTAAATTAGTTTCCGGCGTTTGACCGGGGGCCACAGGCCTGGTGTAGTAGTAATAGCCGTCATGCTCTACCCAGTTTGCACCGGGAGCAAATGGCGGGATCGTGGCCGTGCCGCCGATGTGCTGGCCTTGCTCGTTGACCCGGTAGGTCACCAGCTTGACACGGATGTAGGCGTCGATATCGCCGGTGTTGGTCACATTCACGCTGCGTTTGATGGTGCCGTCGAAGTCTTCCGTTACTGCACAGGAAACATGGGCGGGATCGAAGGTGTTGATGACGCCGTCCGTCTGAGCGGCGAGCCACGCCAGTGTGCCGCCGGCCACCGCCAGCAGCAGCACCAGCACGGAGGCCACCAGCACGAGGGAACGTTTCGCGCCGCTCCGGGCGTCTTTCTTTCCAAATTTCATGTTTCATGGCCTCCTTTCTCAATGCTGAACGCCATAAACGTTCTCGACCACCGTGCTGAAGCCGTTGAGCCAGTAGGGCTTGCTCAGTCTGTTCGAGCAGGCGATCGTACCGGAAGCATTGGCCTTGCTCAGTGTCACCGCACTACCGTAACCCGGGGTAAACCTCCAGCTCCAGCCGGTATCTTCCCGAATGGTGTAGACGCCGATGGGCAGTTCGCAGATGGTCACGCTGCTGTTGCCCACGATGGTAACTTCCGTATATTTCACGCCATCTTTCAGCACATGGAATACATACGGCTCATTTACATTGCCGCCCGTCTTCTCAATGGTCAGCGTGCAGGTGCTGACATGGAGCCAGAACTTTCCATTTTCCGGAGCACCGCACTGCTTGCCGTCACAGTTCGTGTGCTTAAAGGTAGTCTTGCCGGTTACATCGGCGGTGCCGATCTTCACGGTCACGTCAACCGCCATATCCTGCTTGGTGTTGATTTTGCCGTCTGCAATCTTGGTGCTGTCCGGCGTGCAGTCAAGGGCCAGCGTGGGTTTCGCATTCAGCATTTGGACACCTTCGTCATCGTGCTTTTTGGTGCCGTCGGAGTTGACCCAGGTTTCTTCCGCAAGGTTTCCAGCAAAATCGGCCGGTGCATCGCCGCCGTACCAGACTTCGCTGTCCCGGAAGGTCAATTGCGGCCTGAACACATAGATGGTTCCCTCGCCGGTATCCGTTGCCTTCTGATCGCCGGAACTGCCCTGCGTTTTTGGGGCAACCGTCACCGTGACGGTATAGGTAATATCCTCCTGAATGTTTTCAAATGAGCCGCCGTTCCCTGTCGCGGCAGCGGAGATGGAAATGGTGACGTACTCCACCTGCCATGGCTCAAGGCCGTAGGGATGATCGGGGTCATTTGCTTTGCTGAAGTCAATGTCGTAACCGCCGATCTTGACGGTCGCGCCCATTTTGACCGCATCCTCGGGAACTGTCTGCGAATAGTAAGCGCCAAGGTATACGTTGGCGTCGGGGACGGTCACCGCAGGCTCAGCCAGCGGAACATCTACCACAGGCCGCTGGAAGGTCAGGACGGGCTCGGTGGCAGTGCTGTTTTCATAAACACCGGCGCTTGTGTTGGTGGCTACGCCGTTGCCGCCGAAGAAGCCGGGACGCGGCGTGACTTTGAAACGGATCACCAGCTTATTGCCGCAGTAGGATACACTCCCGTTTTCGGTGACTGTGCCCACATAGTTTTCGGCGAAGTCAAAGCCGGTGACGCTGATCTGGTTATCAGTAGTAACGGCACTGGAGGTATCTGTGCTGCCGATGGCAGCCGTTGCGCCCATGGCATCGGCGTTTTTCGTCCATTCATTCTCCGGGCCGTTGTATTTCCAAGTCTCCAGCGTAATATCGCTTGCCGTTGCGCCTTCGGGCAGGGTAAAAGCCGGGGCAACGATGTCCTTGATGACCGTCTCTTCGCTCAGCGTGGTGCCGGAACCGCCGGTCTCGATCTGGTCGCTGATCTGCTGGAAGATGCTGTTCAGAGAATCCGCGTCGGCAGCAGAGAGGTAATAGCTATCACCACCGGCAGGATAGGTTGCAGTGCCATGTTTAGACGAATCGCTGTAGGATTGGGCGTTTTTATAGTTGGAGGAAAGCAGGTGCATAAATTTGTTGGGATCTGACACACCGTTTAAACTTACGTCAGGTGTACCATCAGCGCCGGAGAAAATGCCAACCGTATATACCGTTGCACCATAGCCATCATTTGCAGTAGATTGTTTTGCGATATATCCTTGAGATACAGCATTGTTCGCAACAGTGCTATTAACTGTCGTACCTGTACCGGGATAGCCATCCGTAAACACAATAATCACCCGGTTTCTGTTCTGTCCATTTGTAATCGGATTATTCTCAAAGATACCGTTTGCCATCTCCATGCCTAAATTGGTGAAAGTACCACCGTAGGCATCGAGAGCACCAATAGAGCTCGTAATATTATTTTTTCCGGCCGCTGTATCCATGCTCTGCAGCGCGTTACCATACTGGCTTTGTGCTGAGGTGCCATATGTGTATTGCGTAGCGCCCACAAATACTTCTGTATTCTCATATTTATTTTGATTGTATTCGCCTCGGTTCCCGCTGGAAGCGAATCCCACGACAGCAATGCGGTGGTTGATATTATCCTCGGTGGTAGCGATTTCTCCGTCCTTACCGGCAGCCTTTTCCGCAACAGCATTGGTAAAGCTGGTAACGGCGTTTTTCAGGGCTTGCAGGCGAGAGGAACAGGCTTCCCTCTTGTACTCGTAAAACTGAGTTCCCTCCTGGTTGTCGCTCGTTTTGGGTGTAATCTTATTCGCCGCAGTATGATTCGATGACCATTCGCTTGTATACCAACCGGCGCCGCCTTCGCATCCCCAGAAATAGCCGTGTGTGCCGCTACAATACTGAACGTCGGTATACTTATTACCGTTTTTTATATAATACGTATTATTCGTGTCGACCGAAGTTGTCGCAACATACGTATCATGATAATCATTATAGCCATCCATCTCTTTGCCGCAGACGATACAGTAGTCCATCGAGCCGGACTGATCGAGGACGAGGATGATATCCGTGGGAATATCCGTTTTTTGCTCCGTGATGACCTTTTCGCCGGTGGCGTAGGCCTCCAGCGTGATGGTGTAGCTGCCGTCGCCGTTGGCTGTGGCGGTCTTATTGATGACCATGCCGTTGTCCGTGGCCGTATCATTGGCACGGGGAGTAGCGGAGAACGTCTTGGCCATGGCTCTGCGCTGAGGGACACCTGTCACAGGCGCAAGGAACGGCGCAACGTTGGTGAAATTGACTGTGGGGGCGATAATCTCGCTCTCCACCGGCGCGTCGGACTGCTCAGCCGCGGGAATCGTCGTCTCATCCTCGGCCTTGGGCTCCTCAATCTTGGGTTCCTCAATCTTGGGCTCCTCAATCTTGGGCTCCTCAATCTTGGGCTCCTCAATCTTGGGTTCCTCAATCTTGGGCTCCTCGACCGTGGAATCCTCCGCCTTGGGTTCCGCGGGGGTTTCCACAGTCGTGCCGTTGGCGTCGTCATCCGCCGCGACACTGGCGATCAGGCTGGGGGAAAGCGTGAGAAGCATCACGCAGCACAGCAGCAGGGCAATAAACCGTTTTTTCATGTGCTATTCCTCCTTTTCTCAGCCTGTGATGCCGGACGCCACGCCGGTTCTCGACGTGGGCCAGCCTGTGGCCGCAGTAACGGTCTTGCCATTGTTGGCCGCCTGAACGGCCTGTGCGTATACCGTCACCTTGGCGGTGGCGTTCTGGTACTCGTTGCCCATGGTTTTGTTGAAGGTCACGCTGGTGAGGGCAAAGACCGGCGTGTTGCCGGTCAGAGGCGTCTCAAAATAGTACCAGCCGTCATTGCCCTTAATCCAGCCCTCGGGCATGGTCAGCTCCACCAGATCGAGGTTGGGTGTCTTGCCCTGGGCGTGCTCGTTGCCGTCGGCAAAGGTGATCTTCTTTTCAAACTTCACCCGTACCCACGCGTCGGCGGAACCCTCGGCCAGCGCGATGCGGGCGTATTTGTCCACCGTCATGCCGGGCATGATGCCGGTCTTGTTGGTGTCGTAGTCCGTGGTACACGCTTTGTCGGCGTATTCGTGCAGTTCGATATCCACGCCGCCTGTGGTGATGACATTATGGGCGACGGCTTTGGTATTGAAAAACGCCAGCGTGCCCACGGCGGCAATGGCAACGCAAATCACCAGCACCGACAGCAATAAAAGCTTTCGCTTCATGTTTCTGCTCCTCTCCTGTTGTTCTTCTTTGTCCCGCCGGGACGGGCCTTATGGCCGATACAGGCCACAGGAGAGCATCCGAACAGACCGGGTGCTCTCGTGCGGCCTGCACCCCCGAAGGGGTGCAAGGCCGGATATGTGGGGGAATTACTGCCAGTTGGTAGCAGTGCCGCCGAAGGGGTTGAACTGCGCGCCGAAAGCAGCGGTGATGGCATCATCAACGGTGTCGAAGCCGTCAGCCTGAACGGCAACAGCCATAACGGGGCAACTGACAGTGCCATTCAGGATGCTCAGATCGGCATTGGGGAAGCGGGTGTCAATGTAGTCGCCCTGGGCATCCATGTCAACATGGCTGTCCAGATACACGCCGGAAACAAACTGCTCGCTGGTATCACCGGCAGCCAGAGTCTGATAGTAGTCGGCGTAGTAGACGTTATAAGCAACGCCGCCAATGGTGGTCTCGAAGTAGTTCCACTTGCCATTGTGCTTCCAGTTCCACTGCACGCCCTCGGTGCTGACACCATTCTCATTGCCGAAGTTGAAGTGCAGGATGTTTGCACCGGCGTTGAAGGTCTCATAGCCATCGTCCAGATCGGAGGGGATGGCAAAATAGGCGCGGACATAGGCATCGGACTTGCCGGTGTTCTTGATGGTGACGATCTTGTCGATGTAGTTCTCGGCAACGGGCTGACCGAAGGCATCTTTATCGCCCTGGGCAGAGCCGACAATAGGCATCAGCACCTGCTCCTGCTCAAAATCTTCCAGTTCGGTACCGTCCTCGTTGACCTGCTGCTCGATCAGCTCGATCTTTACACCACCGGCGGTAAAAGTATTGGTGGCCTCGTCGGTATCGGTGAAGTACGCCAAGGTGGCGCCGCCGACGGCCACGACAGCCAGCGCCACGCACAGGCACAGCGCTACGATTTTCTTCTTCATGTTCAATTCCTCTTTCCTGATAAAGATGTATTTATGTTACTGGGTGTCCAGTTACATACGGAAATCAGTTGAAAGCCTCCCAGGCAGCATCCGCAGTGGCAAAGCCGTCCGCCTGAATGGCGTAAGCGTTGACGGTGATGGTCATGCCTTCGATAGTGGCCAACTGCGTGTTGGTGATGGTGCTGGGGACGGTGATGCTGTCAAACAGAGCGTCCAGCGCCACATCAGCGGTGGGAGCCGCAACGGTCTCCTTGTACCAGAACTCATAGGTGCGGGTATTGGCGGTGGTATCCTCGGTGTTGCCCTTGGCAATCCAGTTGGCGGCGTTATAGCCGGTGAAAATGCTGGTCAGGTCAGCGCCGTTGGGTTTAAAGATGTCGTCCAGTTCAGCGGCCTTGGAGAAGGTGACTGTCATCTTGATGTAGGAGCTTTCGCTGCCCTTCAGAACGGTGACCATGGGATCCTTGTTATAGGTATGGCCGGGGATCAGCTTGTAGCTGTTTGCCTTGACACGGTCTGCGTTCGGGACGAGCGTGCCATCAGCATTGACCTGGGCTTCGTCCAGCTTGATCTGCACGTTACCAACGGTAAACGTATTGGTAACCGTGTCGTGAGAGGTCAGGTATGCCAACGTGGTACCGGCGATGGTCAGGACGGCCAGCGCCACACACAGACATGCCACCAAAAATTTTTTCTTCATGCTTCCTTTGTCCTTTCATTTCATGTTTTTATGTCGTCGGCGGATGCCGAAGCCATACAAAATCAGGGAAACGGAACGTCACATCCAACCGGTTCCTCAGCAGAAACGGAGATGGCTCACTGCCGGTTTTCGGAGGGTTCCGCAGGGGCCGCCCGCTCGCCCTCCCCGCCGGACTTGCCCTTTTTCTCCGATGCGAAGATGTCGGGCAGGAACACCAGCAGCAACAGCACCGCCGCCGCGGAAATGGCCACATAAGTGCCGGGGGGATGCTGGATGTAATTGGCCACATAGCCCAGACCGGGAATGGTGAACACCGGCGTGCCGATGACGTTCTTATAATGGACCAGACTGCCGTCCTCGGCGGTGTTAGCGTCGCCCTTGGTGCGGAAGCGGATCACGGCGGGGTCTTCCTCGTCCGGGACGATCCCCACAACCCGGTGGGTGGCCACCGTGTCTTCATCCAGCATAAAAGTTATGACGGTGCCGGGGTGAATATCCATGGTGTCGATCTTCTTCACATAGATCAGGGAACCGGTATGGTAGGCGGGCTCCATGGAGCCGGAGAGTACGGTGAACACCTGCAGCCCCACCAGCCGCGCGCCGGCCAGCAGCAGCGCCAGCACCACCACCAGCGCCACCAGCACGGTGCTGACGATATTCCATACTTTTTTTAAGGTCGGATTCATCTTTCTTCTCTCTTTCCTCGCTGTTCGGGCCGGATATGGGGCTCGATAAAGCTGTCGATCTGCTGCAGGTGATCCCTTGTCAAATTTTGTAAGTGTTCACTACATACAGGCGTAATAATAAGCGCTTTCCCCGAAAAAAGCTTACTTTTGTTGAGAGAGATACAAAATGAACCATCGTCTCTATCATGGTTTGCCATTCCGTCCGCTCTCTTATTGCTCGTATCATAGCATATTTCAAACGATATTGCAATAACTTTCATATAAAATTTGCGACACTTCCACAATATCCCAGTTTTGTCGGAAAGTGTCGCATATCGTCGTATTTCTTTATGAAGTTTTATAAATATAAGCAATTGCTTAGTATATTTGCTTTTTCAAGGCGCAGCACAAGGGGTGGAAGGTCATGGGCCACACGGCGCCGGCAAACAGTACCATCACGGCATAGCGCACGGCACCGCCCACCTCCGCGCCCAGCAGCGCGATCAACGGCGCTTTCAGTCCGGCCTTGATGGCTACGGTCAGGGCAAGGCCGCCCACCAGCTTAATGGCCTGCACATACCAGACGGCCCGGGTGTCAAAGTGGATGAACGTCACGTCCAGCCACCATGCTGCCAGCAGCCCCAGCGTCGCGCCCAGCAGCTTCCACGCGTTTTCCACGCCGAAGGCCAGATTTTCCGCGTCCACATCCGCTGGGAAGCGATACAGTGACACGAACAGCAGATATCCCACGGACAGGGCGATCATCACCGCAATGACTGCGGCCATCAGGCCGGGCCGGCTGTCGCTGCGCTCCATGACGGGATAGAGGGTCAGCAGCAAAATTACGGCGGTGACGGCGGCCACACCCACGTCCAGCGGCGTGTGGACGCCCAGATACATGCGGGAAAAGGGCACCAGCACCGCAATGACAATGGCGGTCACCCGCACCCATTTGCGTCGGGTGAACCGGGCAATGCCGCCGAAGGTGCCCACAGCGTTCTGGGCGTGTCCGCTGGGGAAAGAGTAGCCGGCGGCCTGGGCGCGGGCACTTTCCACAATGGTAAAATTGCTGTCCAGCAACCACGGGCGGGGGATGCGGCACAGCAGCTTCAGAAACTGATTCAGTACTGTACCGGCAAAGCCCACCGCCAGCAGATAGTAGCCGTGACGCTTGCTGACACACCAGAATACAAACAGAGCCACCACCATAAAGACGGTCTCCTCCCCCAGCCGGGTGATGACAGACATAACAGTATCGAAAAACGGTGTACGAACGGACTCCAGAGCGTATAAGACCTGCATAGGCATACCTCCCATATTGTTTTTCTCCAGTATAGCCATTTTCCGGCGCCATTGCAACGCGCCGCAAAAAAAGTGCCTCCGGCCTGATGCCGGAGGCACTTTTGGAAAAGGCGTTACTTGACGCAGATGGTCTCGATCTCCACCAGCGCGCCCTTGGGCAGAGCACCGACTTCCACGGCGGAGCGGGCGGGATACTGGCCCTCGGTGAAGAACTCCGCATACACGGCGTTCATGGCGGCGAAATCACCCATGTTCTGCAAAAATACGGTGGTCTTGACCACATTGTCCATGGTCAGGCCGGCCTCGGTCAGAATGGCCTTGATATTGGTCAGCACCTGGCGGGTCTGCTCGGTGATACCGCCGGGGACAAATTCGCCGGTAGCGGGATCAAAGGGTACCTGACCGGAGGTGACGACAAAGGCGCCGCAGTCAATAGCCTGGGAATAGGGACCGATGGCGGCAGGGGCCTTGGCGGTGGAAATGATCTTTTTCATGGGAACATCCTCCTTCTTCGTTCTGTGCTTTTATGGTACACCACTGACAGCAAAAAGTCAACGAGGAACCAATCCCGACCCGGCACAGTATACTGATGCAGGGAGAGTGTTTCTCCCCCGCGGGGTTTTATGAAAGAAATGAGGCGTATATGAACAATATCATCTCGATCCGCGATGCCGCCCTGACATATCAGGCCCGCAACGGCGAGGTGGAGGCGCTGCGGAGCGTATCCTTTGATGTGGCAGAGGGGGAATTTGTCAGCATCGTGGGCCCCTCCGGCTGCGGAAAATCCACACTGCTGGGCGTTCTTGCAGGTCTGGAAACGCTGGACGGCGGCACGGTGGCACTTTGCGGTACGCCGGTCTCCGGCGCCAGCGGACGGATGGGCTTTATGCCCCAGCGGGATCAGCTGTTTGAATGGCGGACCATCCGGGACAACGTGATGCTGGGGCTTCAGATCCGCCGTGACCGGGACGACACCCACCGCAAACATGCGGAGACGCTGCTGGAGCGCTACGGGCTTGCGGAATTTGCCGAAAAACGGCCGGAGCAGCTGTCCGGCGGTATGCGCCAGCGGTGCGCCCTGATCCGGACACTGGCCACCGATCCAGATATCCTGCTGCTGGATGAACCGTTCTCCGCACTGGACTATCAAACGCGGCTGGCAGTATCCGGCGACATCTGGCGCATTATCCGCAGCGAGGGAAAAACGGCGCTGCTGGTCACCCACGATATCTCCGAAGCGGTCAGTATGTCAGACAGGGTGGTGGTGCTGTCGCGGCGGCCCGCCGTGGTCAAGGCGGTGTTTGACATGGGGGAACTGCGGCAGCTTGATCCCATGCAGCGGCGGGAAAGCCCGGCCTTCCCCCGTTTTTTTGACGCCATATGGAAGGAGCTGGAGCTGCATGAATAGACCGGCCGTATCACCCAAGCGGGAGCGCTATCTGCTCCTGCTGCGGCGGCAGAACCGCCGGGTACGGGTCTGGCAGATCGCCATACTGGTGGGCTTTTTTGCCCTTTGGGAGCTGAACTGTCAGATCGGGCTCAGCGACGGATTTCTGGTCAGCTGCCCCAGCCGTATCGCGGCAACGTTCGTGCGTCTGTGCCGCAGCGGTGATGTTCTGGTGCATGTAGGCACCTCCTGCTGGGAGACAGCGGTGGGGTTCCTGCTGGGGACCGCCATCGGTACGCTGGTTGCCGTGGCCATGTGGTGGTGGCCTACCCTCAGCCGTGTGCTGGATCCGTACCTTGTGGTGCTCAACGCCCTGCCGAAAACGGCGTTGGGACCCATTTTCATCGTGTGGATGGGCGCAGGGACCGGGGCCATTATCGTTATGACGCTGGCCATCTCTCTGATCGTCACCATTCTGAATATGTATGAGGGCTTCCGTGCCACGGACGCCCAGAAAATGCGGCTTATGGCCGCCATGGGGGCCAGCCGGTGGCAGACGCTGCGGATGCTGGTGTTTCCCGCCAACTATGCCACGCTGCTCAACACCCTGAAGGTCAACGTGGGCCTTTCGTGGGTGGGCGTCATCATGGGAGAGTTTCTTGTCTCACGGGCCGGTCTGGGTTACCTGATCGTCTACGGCTCCCAGGTATTCAACATGGATCTGGTGATGACCAGTGTGCTGCTGCTGCTGGTGGCCGCGGTGGTCATGTACCGGCTGGTGCTGTGGGTGGAAAGAATACTGTATCATTTATTGGGGGTAAAAGCATGAAAAAGATCATCGCACCGGTGCTTGCCGCTCTGACGCTGCTGCCGCTGCTGTGCGGCTGCGGCGCCGGAGATGGCGGCAAAGATCTGATCACGGTCCGGCTCAACGAAGTGACCCATTCCGTGTTTTACGCGCCGCAGTATGTGGCCATGGAGCTTGGCTTTTTTGAGGAGGAAGGCCTTGCGGTGGAGCTGACCAACGGCGGCGGAGCCGACAAGGTGATGACCGCCGTGGTGTCAGGCCAGAGCGACATCGGCCTTGCCGGGCCGGAAAGCTGCATCTACATTTATAATCAGGGCAAGGACGACTATCCCGTGGTATTCGGCCAGCTGACATGCCGGGACGGCGCCTTCCTCATGGGCCGCACCGACCAGCCCTTTGACTGGGAGGATCTGCGGGGCAAGACCATCATCGGCGGCCGCAAGGGCGGCGTGCCGGAGATGACGCTGGAGTACGTGCTGCGCCGGCACGGGCTGGAGCCGCAGGTGGACGTGATCGTGGACACCAGCGTGCAGTTCAACATGATGGCCGGCGCCTTTACCGGCGGACAGGGCGACTATGTGACGCTGTTTGAGCCGGCGGCCACTGAAGTGGCTTCCTCCGGGCAGGGTTACATCCTCTGCTCCATCGGCACGGAGAGCGGCGACATCCCCTATACCGCGTATTTCGCCTCCCAAAGCTACACCGAGGCCCATTCCGATGTGATCGCCGCCTTCTGTCGGGCCATTGCCCGGGCGCTGGACTGGGTGGACGCCCATACGGACCGTGAGGTGGCGCAGGCCATCATCGGCCAGTTCCCGGACACCGACCTTGCTGTGCTGGAGACCGTCACGGCCCGCCATCGGGAGATCGGCGCTTGGAATATCCCGCTGACCATGGAGAAAGAGGCACTGGAACGGCTGGAAACGGTCATGACCCAGGCCGGTGAGCTGACGGAAGATCAATGGGTGGATTTCCACAAGCTGGTGGATAATCACTGGGCGCAGGCAGCGCGATAACTGCGGTCCAATTACACACCAAAAAGGAAGGGAGCCTGTCTGCGGACGGTCTCCCTTCCCTTTTGGTTTACATAATATTGCAAAAATGTCTATTCATGCGGGAAAAACGGGTATACAGGCCGGATCGGTGTCCAAGATATTGTGTTGGCGCGACATTTTTCTCCGTTTTTTTGTGTTTTTTTACTTTTTTTGTAGACAAGTCTGTTTCCGGATGCTATACTTTCTATAAGTATAATTATGTAAATCGGTGGAAAAGCGAAACGCCGCTCCGCAGATTTGCATTGTCCGCGCACGGCGCATTGTGTAATTCTGATGATGAGCGAGGAAAACGGTATGAAGGTTTTACGAAAGGGCACCGCCCTTCTATTAAGCGCCGCGATGATTTTGGGGCTTGTGGCGGGAGGATTGCTGATCCGCTCCATTGCCGATACCGCTATGCAGTGGCAGAATGCCGATCTGGACGATCTGAGCCGCTTTTATGAGACCGGTAACGCCCGCAGCCCCGGCATGATCTCCACTGTGGCCGGCGACGCAGGCGGAAAGTCCTACGGCATGTACATGTTCGCCAGCAAGGCCGGTACGCCCCACGCCTTTGCCGAGTGGTGCAAGAACAACTTCCCCAGCGGCAACGCCTATCATGACATCGGTGTGACGCTGGACAATGCCTATCACAATATCTCCGACGGTTACGGCGCGTATTTCGACAGTGCGTGGGAGAATATGGCGAAAATCTACGGAGACACCTTCGCCAGCGCCCAGTATGACTATACCAAGGAAACCATCTATGACAATGTGGTGACACGGGTGGAAAAGGCGGTGCCTGCCTTTGATATCAACGACTACTCCGTGGCGCTGAAAAACGTATTCTGGAGTCGGGCCGTGCAGCACGGCGCATCCGATGCCAGCTCGCTGATCCAGAAGGCGTTCACCGCATTGGGCGGCTTTGCCAACCAGCCGGAGGCTCAGCTGATCCAGGCCATCTACGCCGAGTGCAGCCGTCTGGTAACGCCTGACGGTCTGCGGCAGGAAAACGGCAAAACAGGCCCCACCATGTCCGGCAATACCGCCAACAAGTATGGTACGGCCGGGCTGATCCTGCGCTATTTCTACGGCTGCTCCGGTGATGTGCAGATGAGTGTTTACCGGCGGCTGGCGGTGAACGAGCCGGCCGACGCGCTGGTGATGCTGATGAATAACGGCTATTATGACGCAGCCGTGGCCGACGGCAACTATCGTCTGCTGTACAATACCAACCAGAATCTGGCGCTGGACGGTACCAACGGCACCGTGACACTTAACGCCACGGGCGCCGAGGGCAGCAGTCAGGTTTTCAGCGCGGCTTACTATGCCGGCGGTTTCTATACCTTCAGTATGAAAGTGGACGGCAAGACACTGCGGCTCAGCGCCGACGGCGGCAGAGTGAAGCTGACGGCTCCCTCCGCTTCCGCTGCACAGATGTGGGAGCTGACACAGGGCGGCAGCGGCTGGCTGCTGAAAAACAAGAACACCGGTACATATCTCAGCGTGAAGGACAATACGCTGGTGATGGTGTCGGAGGACGCCTCTGCGTGGCAGCTGATGGCGCAGGCGGCCTCCGCCTCTGATTGGACCCTTTCCGGCGTTATTTATCCCAATGAGAATTCCGGTCTGATGGAGAAGGCATCCTCCTTCCCTGTGCGGGGCGTGATCTCCTGCTCCGCGCAGATCACCTCTGTCAATATTACCATCCTGACCGGCAGCGGCAGCACCGCCATTACCCAGACGGCGTCGCCCAAGGCCAATTCCTACGACCTGAAACGGCTGGATGATCTTATCAAGTACAGTACACTGACCGCAGGAGACTACACCTTCGTACTGACTGCCGCAGCCGATGGAAAGGCCACGGAGCTGGTGCGTTCTGCTTTTACCGTCAAACCCTACGACGGCTCCACCACGGTTGACGAAACCTTCCTGATCACTTTCGATCCTCAGGGCGGCAAGGTCAACGGCAGCATCACCAAGCGCGTTTCTCTGGACGACATCGTGTACGGCGAGCTGCCCACGGCCACCCGCGACGGCGCCCGGTTCCTGGGCTGGTTTACCGAGGACGGCGAACAGATCCTGGAATCCACGCCGGTGCGCGCCGCCAACCTGACGCTGTACGCCCACTATGCCGGCGTGCATACCTACACGTTCCTCAATGCCAACGGCAGCCGCTATACCAGCAGCACCGCCGCCGCCGGAGAACTGATCTCCGCGCCCTCCGTGCCGCCGGTCAAGTCGCCTGACGCCAACTATTCCTACACCTTCAAGGGTTGGGAGAACTATACCGCCGGTGTGACCGTCATGGGCGATGAGGACATGACCTTCAAGCCCCTGTATAACGCCGTGCCGCTGAGCGATGTGACCAATCCCGACGACCCGGATGTGGATTACTGGATGATCCTGACGCCGGGCAGTACCGTGGACCAGCTGGACAGCGGCGATGCCGTGTACCGTAACGGAAAGCGCGTCACCAGCGGACTGCTGGGTACCGGCATGACCATCGTTTCTGAGGGAAAGACCTTTGCGCTGATCGTCGTGGGCGACGCCAACGGCGACGGAAAGATCACCATCACCGACGTGGTGGCCATGCAGTCCCATGTGGTGGGCAAAAAATCCCTGGAAGATGTTTATGCGCTGGCGGTGGATCTGAACGGCGACGGAAAGGTCACCGTTACCGATGTGGTCAAGGTCGCCCGCATCGTGGTGGGCAAGGATACCATCGGGTGATAGGAGGAGACCATGAAACACTATCGTACTTCGTTCAAAACACTGGTGCTGGTGCTGGCACTGCTGCTGGCGCTGCTGCCCCAGCGGGCGGAAGCGGCGTCGGCCGCTCTCAGCGGAAACAGCGCCATACAGGCCGGCAGCACCGTTACGCTGAAGCTCAGCATTTCCGGCAGCAACATCATGGGTGTGGAGGCCACGCTGGATTATGACAGCAGTGTGCTGGAGTATACCAACTACGACCAGCAGATTAACGGCTGGACCATGGACAGCAGCGGGCTCAAGTTCATCCTGTACGGCGTCAGCAATCCCATCAATTCCAGCACCAACGTGCTGTCCGTGACTTTCCGGGTCAAGAGCGGGCTGGAAAGCGGCACGGCGCTGAGCGCCAGCTTCAGGGATATCGTTGTCACCGACGGCGACAACGAAACCAACGTTGGCACCGCCTCCTGGAGCGGCAAGGTGGACGCGCCGCTGAGCAGCAACTGTAATCTCAGCTCCCTCTCCTGCTCCAACGCCACCCTCAGCCCGGCTTTCAGCAGCGGCACCACCTATTACACCGCCACGGTGCCTTATGCGGTGGAATCCCTGAACCTGAGCTATAAGACCGCCGATGCTGCGGCCCGGGCCACGGTCAGCGGCAATTCGCTGGTGGTGGGCGCCAACACCGTGACCGTTACCTGTACCGCCGCCACCGGCGCCAAAAAAACCTATACCATTTCCGTCACCCGGCAGCAGGACCCCAACTACAAGCCCAGCACTGACGCCATGCTCAAGGAGCTGACGCTGGATGTGGGCAGTCTCAGTCCCAAGTTCTCCGGCGCGGTCACGGAGTATGTGGCCTATGTGCCCTATGAAACCGCCTCGGCTACCCTCTCCGGTGTGGCACGGGACGAAAAGGCGCTGAATGTCACGGAATCCACCATGCGCCTGACCAAAGAGGGCGACAACGTGATGACCGTCACCTGCACCGCAGAGGACGGCACCACGGCCAAGACCTACACGGTTCACGTGTACCGGATGCCCAAGTATGAGGGGATCATCCCCACCATGGAGATCATCGACCCCGATACGCCGCCGGAGCCGCCCACCTACTCCATCCCCATGACGCTGACCCTGCCGCTGGTGGGAGAGATGGCCACCACTACCGTTGCCATAATCGGCGCCGCGCTGCTGGTGATCATTCTGCTGCTGATAGGCTTTCTGCTGGGCCGCATCGGCAGCGGCGGCGGGCATGATGACGACGATGATGACGATGGGAATGATGATAACGGCAGAGACGATGATCCGCCGCCTCAGCCGCCCCGTCCCGGTCACAGTACGCCGCAGGAGAAGCATACAGACGCCCCGCAGCAGCATCAGCCGGTCAGGACCGCACCTCAGCAGCACACCGCCCCTGTACCGCCCGCGCAAAAGGCGGCTGTCCCCGCCGCTCAGCAGGAAAAGGTGTCTGACGATACGCTGACCAGCCCCTTTGTGGAGGATCTGTCCGAAAAGATGCAGCAGGAGCTGGCCCAGCGCCAGGCGGCGGAAGCCGCTGCTTCGGCTGCGGACAAGCCGGAGCCCGACACTCCCTTGGACTCCATGTCTCTGGACGAGCTGCTGAACGATATCCATAATATGTGAAATCCCATGCTGACAGGCAGAAAGGGCGCTGATAGTTTCTATCAGTGCCCTTTCTCTGTATCTTATTCCGTACAGCCATCAGCTATTTGGGGCGGTTCGTGTGCCCATATTTCCGCTTCTGACATGATTTTGAACGAAGCGGACATACTACCGGAAACGGAGGTGCAAACAAGAAATGGAATTTTTATGGACAAAGGAGGCCTCGCCGCCCAGCTTTCCCGCGCTGGAGGGAGACCGGGACACCGGCGTGCTGATCATTGGCGGAGGAATGGCGGGTGTGCTGTGCGCATTGCGGCTGCAGGAGGCGGGCGCGGATTATCTGCTGGTGGAGGGTGCAAAAATCGGCGGCGGCATGACCAGAGGCACCACCGCCGTGCTCACGGCCCAGCATGACACCCTGTACCAAGACATGATCAAAAAATTCGGTGAGGAGAAGGCGGAGCTTTACCTGAAAGCCAATCTCCGCGCCGTGGAGCAATTCCGATGCCGCAGCAGAGATATTCCCTGTGAGTTTGAAGAACGGCCCTCTATCATGTACTCCCTGCACGACCGGGCACTGATGCAGCGGGAAGCTGCGGCAGTCCGCAGCCTTGGCTTTGCGGCGGACTTTATCACAGAAACGCCCATGCCCTTTCCCGTGGCGGGAGCGGTACGCTTCAACGGCATGGCACAGTTCCATCCCCTGCGTTTTCTGTATGGCGCGGCGCGGGGTCTGCATATTTACGAAAATACCTTTGTGACCAAGCTGGAAGGCACCACGGCCATCACGAAGCGGGGGCGTATTCACGCGGAAAAGGTTATTGTGGCCACCCACTTTCCCTTTATCAACAGCCACGGGCTCTATTTTGCCAAGCTCTATCAAAAGCGATCCTTTGTGATCGCCCTGGAAAACGGGCCGGAGCTGGACTGCACCATCGAAGATGCGGCGGCCGGCGGCGTGTATCTGCGAAACTACAAAAATCTTCTGCTGGTGGGACAGGGAGACCGCCGCACAGGCGGGCGGGGCGGCGGCTTTGACGTACCGCGGGCCTTTGCCAAAAGGCATTTTCCCAAGGCCAGGGAGAAGTTCGCCTGGGCCAACCAGGACTGCGTCAGTCTGGACGGCGTACCCTATATCGGGGCATACAGCCCGGCCCTGCCGCAGGTTTACGTTGCCTCCGGCTTCAATCTGTGGGGTATGAGCACCTCCATGGTCGCTTCTGAGATTCTGACAGACCTGGCGTTGGGGCGGAAAAACCGCTTTGCCCCGGCCTTTGCTCCCGACAGAAGCATCCTCACGGCGCAGCTGTTTTCCAATCTGGGCCATTCCCTGCTGGGGTTGGTGACGCCCACCCCGAAGCGCTGTCCCCACATGGGCTGCGCACTGAAGTGGAACGCAGCGGAGCGCAGCTGGGACTGTCCCTGTCACGGCTCCCGCTTTGATGCCCACGGACGGCTGCTCAACAACCCCGCCATGAGGGACAGTCATGTGGAATAGGGGCTTTGCGGGCTGGTACTATAAGCACCAGCGTCAGGATGACATGATCGCCTTCATTCCCGGTCGGGCCGAAAGCGGCGCATTTGTGCAGATGCTGACGCCGGAGGGATCCCGGCAGTTTTTGCTGCCGGAGCTGTCGATCACCGGAGACAGCGTCCGCGCCGGCGGCTGCCTGTTTTCCCCTGACGGCTGTCAGGTCGACCTGCCCGGTGTCCGAGGGGAGATCGTTTACGGGAAGCTGACGCCGCTGCGGCACGATATCATGGGGCCTTTCCGCTATCTGCCCATGGAGTGCCGCCACGGTGTGATCAGCATGGCGCATACCCTCAGCGGCAGCCTGATTGTAGACGGCGTGCGCCATTGCTTTGACGGCGGCATGGGATACGCGGAAAAGGACAGCGGCACCTCGTTTCCCTCAGCCTACCAGTGGCTGCAGTGCAATGATTTCCCGCAGCCCTGCGCCCTGATGGCGGCGCTTGCCCGCATTCCGCTGGGGAAAGGCGGTTTTACCGGCTGCATCTGCAGTGTTCTGTACCGGGGGCGTGAATACCGCTTTGCCACGTATGGCGGTGTGCGGATCCTGAAAGCGGACGCGGAGCAGATCCGACTGGCCCAGGGCAGATACCTGCTGGCCGTGGAGATCCGCCCGACGTATAGCGGCCATCCGCTGTACGCGCCGCGGAAAGGACGTATGACAGGCGTTATCCGGGAAAGCACCAACGCCGCGATCCGTATGCGCCTGTGGGAGAACGGGCGGCAGGTGTTTGATCTGCACAGCCCCCACGCGGCCTATGAGTACGTTCCGCCGGCAGCACGGCAGGCAAATCTGAACCGGCCGTAACGAAAAGACGACACCGCTGCCGGCAGAATGGGGCGGGAGCCGGGCTTCAGGTGGTGCTTTCAGGATATGACAGAAAGCGGCGGAGGAACACAGGAGCTTCCCTTTGTTCCTCCGCCGTTTTTCGTATGCTCTTGTGATCCTTCCGTGAATCCGACTGTGTATTTCCGCCGATCTTCTCAATAGTCCACCTTCATCAGGCACAGGCCTTCCGGCGGCGCGGTGGGGCCGGCCTGCTTGCGGTCACGGCTGTCCAGAATGGACTGTACCTGCTCCGGTTCCCAGAATCCGCGGCCCACCTCCAGCAGCGTGCCCACCAGGATACGCACCATGTTCTGCAAAAAGCCGTTGCCGTGGAAGGTGAAAGTAATGCGGTCCTTCCGCTGCTGAATGTCGATGGTGTCTACCGTCCGCACGGTGGACTTTTTCATGCGGGGATTGCCGCAGAAGGCGGCAAAATCGTGCTCACCCACCAGATACGCGGCAGCCTGCCGCATCCGCTCCACATCCGGCACATAGGACAGCATGGTAACGTATTTCCGGTCAAATACCGGCTTGACCTCTCCCACGAACACCGTATAGCGGTAGGTCTTTCCCAGGGCGTTATAGCGAGCATGGAACCGGGGCGCGCAGGGCTTTACCTCCCGCACGGCAATGGCGTCCGGCAGATAGCGGTTGCAGTAGTCCCGGATCTCCTCCGGCGATTCCTTTACGTCCAATGCGGCGTTGGCCACCATGGCCCGGGCGTGAACGCCCGCGTCGGTGCGCCCCGCGCCGATGATCTCCACCGGTCCTCCCGCCAGATGGCTCAGCACGGATTCCAGCTTTCCCTGTATGGTGTCCCGGTTGGGCTGACGCTCCCAGCCGAAGAAACGGGTGCCGTCATAGGCGATGGTAAATTTATAGTTCTGCATATCAGCTCAATTTCTTCACGAAGCAGCGGCGGCGCTTATGCTGCTCGATGTCAAAGTCTTTCCACTGGGCCTGTACCTTTTCGTTGGTCTCCAGCATGGGGCCGGTTTCCGCCTCCTTGATGCCCATCTTGAAGCAGCCCTGCATGGCGTGATAGATGATCATGGCGTTGACGCCCTTTTTCTGATAATCCGGCCGCACGGCGATCAGCAGCAGGTCGATGGTATCGTTTTTGTGGAACGCCTTCAGAATATCGATCCAGCCGGTGGGGAGATACTTGCCCCGGCTCTTTTGCAGCGCGCTGGCAATGGAGGGGGCCGCCACGCCCATGGCCACCATCTCCTCCCGCTCATTCATAATGAAAAAGGCCAGATTGGGGTTGATAAGCGGGGCAAATTTGGCGCTGTAGCGCTTGATCTGCTGATCCGTCAGCTCCACGGCGCCGTACAGCGGCGCGTAGCAGGTGTTCACCAGCTGGAAAAACCGGGGGATCAGGCCGAGGTAATCCAGCCGGGTTTTCGGCTTGAACACATGCAGGTTGCAGCGTTTGGCCACAAACTCCGACAGCCGCTGCCAGCGCTGGATGATCTTTTCGTCGGTGGGTACCTGGATCAGATTCTCCACCCAGTCCACGTCCTTCACATACCCCAGTCGGGTCAAGTGATCGATGTAATAGGGGTGGTTGTAATAGGTGAAGAAGCAGCTGCGGCGGTCGAAGCCCTCCACCAGCATGCCCTCCCGATCCAGATCGGTAAAGCCCAGCGGGCCGTGGACCTCATCGCAGCCCTTTTCCCTGGCCCAGCGCTCCACCGTGGCAAACAGGGCGTTGGCCACCTGCTGGTCGTCAATGAAGTCCACCTGCGTGAACCGCATCCGGTTGGTGTGCCATTTCTCATTGGCCTTGTGGCTGAGGATGGCGCCGATGCGGCCGACTATCTCGCCGTTGCGCATGGCCAGCCAGCAGCGGGCCTCGCAATACGCAAAAGCGGGATTCTTCTTTTTGTTCCAGTCGCTCATATCGTCGTCAAAAGTGGCGGGCACAAACTGGGGCACGTCTTTATATAAAATGTTGGGATAGTCCACAAACTGGCGCAGCTGCGCCCGGGTAGTCACTTCAATAATGGAGACCATAACTGCTCCTCCCCTCATAAACACAGCATCAGTGTATCGCAAATCTCGACAAAAAGCAACAGAAAAACAGTGGAAACCATGCGGTAGGTATGCTATACTTATGATTCAGAACAGTATGATTTTTGTCGGAGGTTGTGATATGAAGCTTTTCTGGTATAATATCAAGGGGATGGACGCTGCGGCATACGACGCCGCCCTATCCCTGATGGACGCGGAGCGCCAGAGCCGTGTGAAGGACTTTCCCAACGAGGACGACCGCAAGCGCAGCGCCGCCGGTGAATGGCTGCTGCGTCAGGCGGCGGCCGGCAGGCTGGGCGGCACGCCGGAAACTGTGCCCCTGCGCTGGGACGAAAACGGCAAGCCCTATGTGGAGGGCGCTCCCTTTCACGTCAGCGTCAGCCACAGCGGCCCCTATGTGGTGTGCGTCGTGGATGAGCATGTGCTGGGTGTGGACGTAGAGGTGATCCGGGGCGCTGAGGAGAAATTCATGCGCCGGTCCTGCTCCGACGCGGAGATGGCCTATATCCGCTATGGCGACGCCGGGTGCTACCAGCGGTTTTGGGAGTGCTGGACCGCCAAGGAGGCGCTGTTCAAGCTGACCGGCAAAGGCCCGCTGCTATCCCTGAGCCGTCTGGCTTTGCCGCAGGGCGTGGCGCTGGATCATATCATGCAAAACGGCTGCGCCGTCACCGTGGCCATGATGTTGTAAGCAGGAGAGGAAAACCATGTATCGTATCGGGATTGACTTGGGCGGCACCAACATTGCCGTGGGCGTGGTGGACGACCGGCACAGGATCGTCGCGGAGGCCAGTGTTCCCACGGGCGCCTTCCGCCCGGCGGAGGAAATGCTGGCGGATATATGCCGCGCCGTGGAGATGGCGCTGGACAAGGCGGGCCTGATGGCCGCCGATTGCGTCAGCATCGGCATCGGCTCCCCTGGCACCTGCGACAGCGAGGCCGGCGTGGTGGTGCGGGCTTATAATCTGGGATGGTTCAACGTACCGGTCTGCCAGATGCTCCATGAGCATTTCGGGATCCCCGTCCGCCTCAGCAACGACGCCAACTGCGCGGCGCTGGCGGAGATCGTGGCGGGCGCCGCTGTGGGGTATCAGGACATGGTGCTCATCACGCTGGGCACCGGCGTGGGCGGCGGTATCATCATCGACGGTAAGATCTACGCCGGTATGCGCTCCATGGGGGCGGAGCTGGGCCATACCCTGCTGGTACTGGAGGGCGAGCACTGCACCTGCGGCCGTGACGGCTGTTGGGAGGCCTACGCCTCGGCGACAGCCCTGATCCGTCAGGCCAAGCGGGCCGGTGAGCAGCATCCCGATTCGGCGCTGCATGGCCGGGAGGAACTGACGGCCCGGGATGTGTTCGAAGCGGCCGACGGCGGCGACACCGCGGCGCAGGCGGTCATCGACCGCTGGTGCGTCTATGTGGCCGCAGGGTTGACGGATCTGGTCAACAGTCTGGCGCCGGAGATGATCCTCATCGGCGGCGGCGTCAGCCGTCAGGGAGAGCGTATTTTGGCTCCCATCCGGGAGTATGTGGCAGAGCATTGCTTCGGCCAGCGGCAGGGCGCCATCCCCGTCATCGCGGCGGCAAAGCTGGGCAACGAAGCCGGTATCATCGGCGCGGCCGCGCTGTAAGTGAGAAGAGAAGCCCCGGCAAAAGTGCTGTACAGGCGCTTTTACCGGGGCTTTTTCCGTATTTCTTTTGCCAGAACGGCTGAAAATTCACAATTTTTACTTTCCTTTTTCCCGTTTCTCTGGTATACTAAAGTGTTGTAATGCATTTTACCCCAGAGGAGGAAACCCATGAAACGAACGATTTTACTGATCCTGTCACTGGTGCTGGTGCTGGCCCTTATGGGCTGCGGCGGCGAGAAAGAGGACGCCGCGGCGGAGGTGGCAGACAACAATATGCTTGCCAGCAATACCCAGACGGCTGTTACCGACGCCGGCTATCTGGAGTATGACAACAGCCAGGTCACCTGCCGCTTCCGGAAGGAAGAGGAGACATGGAAATGGGTGGATAATGAGAAATTCCCGCTGGATGCCGCATATATCGAGGAAATATTAGCGGCGCTGGAGGCACTGGACACTACGCTGACGCCGGTGGATCCGGCGGTAGATCCGGCGGACTGCGGTTTGGACGAGTCTGAGCGGTATTTGACCGTTACGGTGGGCGAGGAGACCACCACGCTGCGCTTCGGTAACCAAAGTACCTCCGGCGAATGGTATATGTCTGTTGACGGCAGCAGTGACGTCTATCTGGCGGCAGATGATTTTGTCAGGCTGATGGACCGCCGCATCTATGACATGGCGGTACTGCCCACACTGCCGGAGCTGACAGAGGATAATCTGACGGTCATTACCGTCAGGAGCAGCGAAAACAACAAAAATGTCCGTCTGACCAAGACTGACGAGGGCTGGGTTCTGGAAAACCGTTTGGCCCCCGAAAAGGCGGAAGCTGTGGAAACAGCGCTGGCGGAGTTTTCCTTTGACAGCTGCTTCAACTTCGATCCCTCCCCGGACGCGGCCCCGCTGTGCGGGCTGGACGTCCCCAGCGCGGTGATCTCCGTGGCCTACATCAACACCGTAGGCACCGAGACTACTATGACCCTGTCGCTGGGTACGCTGCGCCAGGATGGTTTCTACTATGTAACGCTCAACGACGACACCACCGTCTATCTGGTGTCCCAGGACAAAGTGGCGCCGTTCCTGGCGCTGCTGTAACAGGAGGGTGCGCCATGCGCCTTTTGATCGTGGAGGATGAGGTCCGGTTGGCGGACACCCTGCGCCAGCTGCTGAACCGGCAGGGATACACCGCAGACGTGTACTATGATGGTGTCAGTGGGCTGGACAATGCCATGACCGGCATCTATGATCTGATGGTGCTGGACGTGATGCTGCCCGGTATGAACGGCTTTCAGGTGGTGAAGAAGCTGCGGGAGGCCGGTGTCACCACGCCGGTGCTGATGCTGACCGCCAAAAGCGACGTGAGCGACCGCATCCATGGGCTGGACTGCGGCGCGGACTACTATCTTACCAAGCCCTTTGAGCCGGAGGAGCTGCTGGCCTGCGTCCGCACGCTGCTGCGGCGCAGCGGCGGACAACTGCAGGAGAGCGACACGCTCACCTGGGGCGACCTGTCGCTGGAACGCGCCACCTTCTCGCTATCCTGCGCCGAGCGTGCGGTGCGGCTCAGCCGCCGGGAGTACGACCTGATGGAGCTGCTGATGCGCAACGGAAATCAGGTGGTCACCAAGGAGCAGATCCTGGTAAAGGTCTGGGGCTATGACTCACAGGCGGAGGACAACAATGTGGAAGTGTATATCTCCTTCCTCCGCCGGAAGCTGAATCACCTTCACTCCACAGTGAAGATCAAGACGCTGCGGATGCTGGGTTATTGTCTGACGCAGGAGGTGGAAGCATGATCCGCAAGCTGCGCTGGAAGATCACCGGTGTCACGCTGCTGGTGGCGTCCGTGATACTGCTGGCGGTGTTCGCCGGTGTATATTACTTCTCTCAGGCCAATATTGCCGAAAGCTATACCCATCAGCTGCGGCAGGCGGTACAGACCGGTACCGCCGATGTCCGGCTGCCCTGCTTTGTGGCGGAGGTACTGCCCAGCGGCACTGTCCGTATCTCTGGCAGTAATTACTACGATCTGGAGGATGGGGATGCCCTGACACAGCTGGTGGCCGAGGCGCTGTCCGCCCGTGCTGACAGCGGCGTGCTGTCCAAGCAGCATATGCGCTACTACCGGCAGCAGGGACTACTGAGTGTCCGCATCGCCTTTATGGACAGTACCTTTGAGCAGGCTACGCTGCGGGCGCTGGTGCGCATTTGCCTGCTGATCGGCGGCGGCGCGCTGCTGGTGCTGCTGGGATTGAGTTGGCTGTTGAGCGGGTTTGTCACCCGTCCCGTGGCCCGAACATGGCAGAATCAGCAGCAGTTCCTCTCCGATGCCAGCCATGAACTGAAAACGCCCCTGACGGTGATCCTGTCCTCCGCCGATCTGCTAAAGGAAACCGCCCGGGAGGAACAACGGCAGTATGTGGACAATATCTCGGTTGAGTCACGCCGGATGCGGGCGCTGGTGGAGGATATGCTGACGCTTTCCCGGGCAGAGAGCGGCCGGGCTGTCTCCTTCGTCCCGGTGGATCTCAGTGATCTGGTCACCGATGCCGCCCTGCGGTTCGAGCCGGTGGCCTTTGAAGCGGGACATCCCCTGCAGTATGACATCCAAAACGATGTGTCCTTGTCCGGCGACCGGCAGCAGCTGGATCAGCTGCTGGATATCCTGCTGGACAACGCGGTGAAGTATGCCGCCGCCGGCGCACCCATTCGGCTGACACTGGATATTTCCGGTAAAAATGCGGTGCTGGCGGTGGAAAACCCCGGCGAGCCCATTCCGGCGGACAAGCTGCCCCATCTGTTTGAGCGGTTCTACCGTGTGGATGACGCCCGCTCCGGTACGGACGGCTTTGGATTAGGGCTGTCCATCGCCCAGCAGATCGTACAGCGGCACCGCGGGACCATTGCCGCCGCCAGCGATAACGGTGTTACCCGCTTCACCGTAACGCTTCCGCTGCGCCATTGACACATCTGTAAAATCGAGGTCTTTCTTATGTTTGATATTCTTCTGCGGGGCGGTACCGTCATCGACGGTACCGGCCGCGCCGCCTTTCCGGCGGACGTCGCCATCGAAAAGGGCCGCATTGCCGCCGTGGGGCATCTGCCTGACGCCGCAGCCCGTCAAACGGTGGACTGCACCGGTTTGACGGTAACGCCCGGTTTTATCGACATCCACCGCCACGCCGACGGCGCGGCGTTCCGCCCCGGCTTCGGCGCGTGGGAGCTGTGTCAGGGCCTGACCACCATCGTCAACGGCAACTGCGGCCTGTCGGCGGCCCCCTTCGGCCCGACCAACGCCGCCTCCATCCGGGCCTATCTCCAGCCCATCACCGGCACGCTGCCGGCGGCGCTGGACAGCGGTTCACTGGCGGGCTATTTCCGCTCCCTGCCGCCGCTTCCGGTGAATGTGGGGATGCTGGTGGGGGCAGGTACTCTCCGGGCCGACGCGGCAGGCTATGAGCTGACGGAGCTGACGGACGGTCACTTTTCCGCCATCCACCGTGCCATGGAGCAGGCACTGGCCGACGGCGCGCTGGGCGTCAGCCTTGGTCTGGGCTACGCGCCGGAGTGCTTTTATTCTACATCCGATCTCATTCGCGCCTTACAGCCGGTGGCCGGGACAAAGATCCCTGTCACTGTCCACATGCGGCAGGAGGGCGGCGGCGTGGTGGCGTCCGTACAGGAGATGATCACAGTAGCCCGGGCGCTGGGCTGTCCCGTTCACATCAGCCACCTGAAGGCCATGGGCCGGGACAACTGGGGCAGCAAAATCCCGCAGGTGCTGTCGCTTTTGGAGCAGGCACGAAGCGAGGGCCTTGCGGTGGACTGCGACGTATACCCCTACACCGCCGGCTCCACCCAACTGCTGCACATTCTGCCGCCGGATTTTCTCACCGGCGGCATGGAGGCGGTGGTGGCGCGCCTGCGTGACAAGGAGGCCCGAAAGGAACTGGCGGCGCGCATCGAAAGTGGCTCCGGTTTCGATGATATCGCCAAGCTGGCCGGGTGGGACGGCATCTATCTTACCTCCCTCCACTGCCCGGAGGATCATCCCTATCAGGGCAAGAATCTGATGGAGATCGCCGCGCTGATGGGACAGGATCCCCTGACCGTCTGCTGTGAACTGCTGGTCCGGGAGCACGGCCAGATCACCATGATCGACTTCATGGCGTCGGAGGAGGATATCTGCGCTATCCTCCGCTCACCCCTGTCCTGCGTCATCTCCGACGCGACATATCCCACGGAGGGGCAGCTGCACCCCCGGGTCTGCGGCAATGTGACCCACCTGCTGGAGCATTTTGTCCGAGAAAAGGGCGCGCTGTCGTGGGAGAACGCCGTCCACAAGCTGACGGAAAAACCGGCAGAGGTGCTGGGCCTGAAAGGAAAAGGACGGCTTGCCGCCGGATACGACGCGGATGTGTGCGTATTTGCGCCGGAGGCTCTCCACGAACGGGCCGGCTATACCGACCCCCGGGAGCTGTCGGCCGGCATGACCCATGTGCTGGTCAATGGTGTATTTGCCATCCGTGACGGCGCGCTGACCGGCGAAACGGGCGGAAAAGTCATAAAAGCGTCATAAAAAACCGGCCACATGGCCGGTTTTTTTATGACGCTTTACGCTGCTTTCTTCGGCGTCGTGTTGGCGGCGTAGACGCAAACCAGAATCACCATCACACCGATGATCTGCCAGATCCCGAAGGGCTCCCGCAGCAGTACCACGCCGGCCAGCACGCTGACCACAGTGGTCACATTGCTGAACAGCGACGTTTCCGACACCGTCAGATGGGCGTTGGCGAAGTTCAGAAGGAAGTAGGCCACCACCGAGGACACCAGCCCCAGATAGATCACCGCGCCCCAGAAGCTGCCGCTTTGCATGGCCGGCAGGAAGGTCTCCGCCATGTGTCCCGCCCCCTGAATCAGCGCTGAGGGAATAAAGAACACCATGCCCACGGTGAACATCACATATGTCACCTCGAAGGGGGTAAACCTCTCTGCCGCCTTGTGGCTGAGGGTGTAGTACACGGCGTCGCAGCCTACCGTCATCAGCAAAAACACCAGTCCCAGCACGGAGATGCGGGTCTCGCCGCCCATGTAGATAAAGGCCACGCCGATGATGCACAGTACCGCGCACACCACCTGACGGCGTGTGACCTTTTCGTGCAGCACCAGCACATCCATCAGGATACAGGCAATGGGTACCACCGCGATGATGGTACCGGCCACGGCGGAGGAGGTGTACAAAATACCGTAATTCTCGCAGAAGAAGTACAGCACCGGCTGGATCAGACCCAGCAGCACCAAAGATCCGATGGGCTTCCCCTTCAGGGAAAAAGCAAACAGCGGGCGGCCCCGCAATTTTCCCACCAGCGCGTTGACGCCGATGACCAGTGACATGGCGACAAAGGCCGTGATAAATCGAAACGCCAGCAGCACCGTAGGCTTGGCCACCTCCAGCGCCAGCTTGGAAAACATGAAGCTCATGCCGAAGATGACCGCGGCCAGCAGCGCGAACACCAGCGACAGGGTACGTTTTTTCTTCTCCTGCATTGTCTTACCTTCTTTCGTTGTGCGGTTTTATGATATCATATTCTGCGCTCGTTGGCAACAGGGCAAAACAAAAGCCGGACCAACGGCCGGCTTTCGTTATATCTGCCATAAATTGGAAACAGAAACAGCCCATATTTTGTCTCGGCGCATGTGTTCTCATGCGTGTTACTTGGCGACCCGACTGGCGATACCCACGATCAGCAGTACGACGCCAATACCGGCCAGCAGCAGATTCAGTGCCATATACCGTCGCTCCTTTCTTCTATGTTCCCGGGTTGACTATATCATAGCACAGCGGGTTCCATTTGTAAAACGCACCATTTTCATCAATCTCATGAAAAAATGTTTGAACCCCGCCGCGATTTTTGCTACAATACAGAAACAGGGGGGATAGCATGAGTCTGGCCAAATATGAGATCCTGCTGAAGGTGGCGGAGTGCGGCAGCTTTACCCGCGCCGCCCAACAGCTGAACTTTACCCAATCCGGCATCAGTCACGCCGTCAGTTCGCTGGAAACGGAGCTGGGTACCACGCTGGTGGTGCGCAGTCACGGCGGCGTATCCTTGACGGCGGACGGGCGGGCGCTGCTGCCCTATTTCCGGGAGATGTGTGCCCTGCAGCACCAATTGGAGCAGAAGGCCGCCGACCTGCGGGGGTTGGACACCGGTCTTGTGCGGGTGGCCACATTCACCAGTGTGTCGGAAAAGTGGATGCCCTATATCCTGAAAAGCTTTCAGGATATGTACCCCAAGATCGAATTTGAGCTGCTGCCCTCCAATTTCAACAGTGAGATCACCGAGTGGGTCGCCCACGGACAGGCGGACTGCGGTTTTGTCAGCCTGCCTGTGGAAAGCCATCTGGACAGCTGGCTGTTACAGCGGGATCAGTGGAAGGTCATTGTCCCCTGCAATCATCCGCTGGCGGGGCGGGATCCCTTCCCGCCGGAGGCGCTGGAGAAGTACCCGGTGATCTTACTGAACGAGGGCGATGACTATGAGATCCAAGAGGTGTTCGACACGCTGAACATCCGGCCCAACATTCAGTATACGGTGCAGCAGGATCAGACCATTCTGGCCATGGTGTCCAGCGGCCTCGGCATCAGCATCATAGAGGAGCTGATGCTCCAGCGCTGTGTGTATCCGCTGGTGTCCTGCCGGCTGCCCCGGCCCTTTTACCGCAATATCGGCATCTGCGTCAAAGACAAGAACGCGCTGTCCCTTTCCACCCAACGGTTCATCGATCATGTGCGCCACTGGGTACTGATCAACGGTGGACTGGACAGCCAGTGAACAAACGGCAGCGGCCATCAGGCCGCTGCCGTTTCCCTTATTCTATCGTGCCGCCGCCCAGCACTGTCTCTCCGTCATAAAGTACTGCCGCCTGTCCTGCGGTAATGGCCCGCTGGGGCTCGTCAAAGATCAGATGCAGCCGTCCGTCCGGCAGCGGCTTCGCCAGTGCCGGGGCCTCCGTCTGGCTGTAGCGCGTTTTGGCGGTACAGCGGAAAGGCGCGTCCGGCGTCTGTCCGGCGATCCAGTTGACGCGCCCGGCGGTCAGTTCCCGGCGAAACAGCTTGTCGTTATCCCCCAGCACCACGGTGTTGTCCGCCTCGTTCTTGGCCAGCACATACACGTGCCTGCCCAGCGCGATGCCAAGGCCCTTGCCCTGCCCGATGGTGTAGCAGGGAAGCCCCCGGTGCCGGCCCAGCACATGGCCTTCCTCATCCACAAAATTGCCCGGCTCCAGCGAGACTCCCTGAGAGCGCAGGAAGGACACATAGTCGCCGTCAGGGATAAAGCAGATATCCTGACTGTCGGATTTATCGGCGTTCAGCAGACCCGCTTCCCGGGCGCTGCTGCGAATGAAGGGCTTGTCGTGATCCCCCACCGGCAGCAGCAGATGGGAGAGCTGATACTGGGTCAGCTGATACAGCACATAGCTCTGGTCCTTGCGCCGGTCACGACCCCGCAGCAGCCGGTACAGGCCTGTTTCCTCGTCATATACCACCCGGGCGTAGTGCCCTGTGGCAATATAGTCATAGCCCAGTGTCACCGCCCGGTCCAGCAGCGCGCCGAACTTCAGGCAGCGGTTGCAGTCGATGCAGGGGTTGGGCGTGCGTCCGGCACAGTACTCCGCCGTGAAATGCTCCATCACGTCCCGACGGAAAGCGTCGGTCTCGTTGAACACATAAAACTTCATGCCCAGCCGGTAGGCCACGGCACGGGCATCCTCTGCGTCGTCGGCGCTGCAGCAGCGGCTGTCGCTGTTGGGGATCAGCTTCAGCATGGCGCCGTCACAGTCATAGCCCTGCTGCCGCAGCAGCAGCGCCGCGGCGGAGCTGTCCACGCCGCCGGACATGGCCACCAATACCCGCTTGCCTTTTGTTTGTTCCATAGGTTTACCTCGCTGTGTTTCGGGATAAAATACCGGATACGTCGAAATAAAGTGTAACCCCGGCAAAAGCCGGGGTCAAGCAAAATTTGCAGTTAATCCAAATGGACCTCGGTAAATGCCCGGTAGGGAAGCGCGTCACTGAGTTCCATCATCACATGGGAGAAGCCGCCGGCATAATCCATCCGCACATCCCGCACTTCGCCGCTCCGCCGGACATGAGGCAGCGCCACCGTCACCAGTGTGCCCTCCCCCTCGCGGCTCTCCAGCAGCAGCCGGCCGCCGTGTCCTTCCGCCACCCGGCGGCAGATCGGCAGGCCCAGTCCGATGCCCCGGGACAGATCATCCAGCCGCCGGCTCTGCGCCCACCGGCCAAAAACCGTCTCCAAATACTCCGGCGGAATACCGGGGCCTGTGTCTTTCACGCTCAACAGCACCTGCTTGCCTTTGACCTCCAGCATAACGGAGATGCATCCGGGCGCGGGCGTGAACTTCAGCGCATTGCTCAGCAGGTTCCACACCAGCCGCTCCAGATATGTCCGGTGTACGGCGGTGACGATATATCGCTCCCGACAGATAAATTCCACCTTGACGCCCGTCTCATGCGCAATGGAGGCCGCCTGACGGCACAGCTCATCCAGCCATACCACCAGCTCCAGGTTCTGCGTCTCAAAAGGAGCCTCCGACAGCAGCTCCGGCCCCATAGCCAGATTGCTCACCAGCCGCAGCATCCGGTAATAGCTCTGCTGCAGGATAGCGCTTTCCGCGGTGTCCTGCGTTTCCGGCACCGCCAACCGCTGTGCCGCCATGTGCAGATTGTTCAGCGGCGAACGCAGCGCCTCCGCAATATTAGGCAGCACACTGCCAAGGATCCGTTTTTCCTCCAAACTGAACTCCGCCATAGCGTACACCTCGTTTCTCTGTCAACCTTTCCCCGTCCCGGCGTCGCTATCCGCAGCAAATTGCGGGGAATTTCCCACATAATACCAAATGAACAAAAGAAAAACAAGATAAATGTCATATTTTGTCGAAACTTGTCGGAAAATTTTTAAAAAGGGGCTTGCATTTTCTGCGAGAATTGCATATAATTCTAAACATACCATACGTTTGATATATTCCATCAGGAAGGAAGTTTTGATTATGAGCATTAAAGTTGGCATCAATGGTTTTGGCCGTATTGGCCGCATGGTTCTGCGCTGTGCCATGGCTCACCCTGAGATCGAGATCGTGGGCATCAATGATCTTTGCCCCGCTGACTATCTGGCTTATATGGTGAAATACGACACCATGCACGGCAGATTCGACGGTGACATTTACGCCGAGGGCAACAATATCGTCGTCAACGGCAAGTCCATTCCCGTATCCGCCGAGCGCGATCCCGCCAACCTGCCCTGGGCCAAGGTAGGCGCCGAATACGTCATCGAATCCACCGGTCTGTTCCTGACCAAGGAGAAGTCTGCCGGTCATATTGCCGCCGGCGCCAAGCACGTGATCATGTCCGCCCCCTCCAAGGACGATACCCCCATGTTCGTGGTGGGCGTCAATGACGACACCTATACCAGCGATATGCAGTTCGTTTCCAACGCCAGCTGCACCACCAACTGCCTTGCTCCCATTGCCAAGGTGCTGAACGATAACTTCGGCATTGCCGACGGTCTGATGACCACCGTTCACTCCACTACCGCCACCCAGAAGACCGTTGACGGCGTGTCTGTGAAGGACTGGCGCGGCGGCCGTGCCGCTTCCGGCAACATTATCCCCAGCTCCACCGGCGCCGCCAAGGCCGTGGGCAAGGTCATTCCTTCCCTGAACGGCAAGCTGACCGGCATGTCCATGCGTGTTCCCACGCTGGATGTGTCCGTGGTGGACCTGACCGTGAACCTGACCAAGCCCGCCTCCTATGACGAGATCTGCGCCGCCATGAAGAAGGCCAGCGAGGGCGAGCTGAAGGGTATTCTGGACTACACCGACGAGGCCGTTGTGTCCTCCGACTTCCTGGGCAACACCCACACCTCCATTTTCGACGCCAAGGCCGGCATCGCGCTGACCGACACCTTCGTGAAGGTGGTCAGTTGGTATGACAATGAGATCGGTTACTCCGACAAGCTGCTGTGCCTGATCGAGCGTATGTACGCTGTGGATCACAAGTAATTTGCCCATACCAAACTTTCAAGTTTTCCTTCTTTTTTGTTCCAGGAAAAATGCCGCCATTCCGGCGGCTTTTTTCCTATGTCGCTGAATAAAAAAAACAAATTGCTTCCTGTTTTTGTACCAAACAGCGAAAAAGCGGTTTTTCCCGGAAAAACCCTCTTTCTTTTTCATGGAATGTATGGTACAATAGGTACAAGCGCTATATGCGCGTAGGAAAGGAAACATCCGTCATGGAAAGCAACGCACTTTTGAATGCGAATCTGTCGCTGGACAGTGACATTTCTCTGTATGCTCAACTGGTGGGCATCATTAAGCGCAACATCTCCACAGGCGTACTGGCCGTGGGCGACCTGCTGCCCAGCGAAGCGGAGCTTTGCCGCGCGCTGAACATCAGCCGCAACACCGTCCGCCAGGCCATCGGCGAGCTGGAGGATGAGGGGCTGGTGGTGCGTAAGCGGGGCCGCGGCACCTTCGTGGCCGACCCCTCCACCAACCGGCGCGGCGTGCGGTATTCCTTCACCACCGAGGTGTCCTCCATGGGCAAGGAACCAAGCAGCACGCTGGTGGATTTTGAGATTACCACGCCGCCGGCGATCGTCTGTGAAAAGATGGAGCTGCGGGAGGGAACGCCGGTCTACTGCTTTACCCGTATCCGCAATGTGGACGGCGAGCCGCTGATCCTTGAGACCAGCTACTATCCTCAGTATATTTACCCCAATCTGACCCGCGAAATGGTGCAGACCCACAGCTTTTATTCCCTGCTGTATCATGTGGGCATCACGCCGTTTACCGCCGAGGAAAGCTACGAGGCGGTGACGCTGGACAGCCACAGTGCCGAGCTGCTGGGCGTGGAGCCGGACAGCTGTGCCTTCTATCACCAGCGCCGTACCCGCACGGAGGACGGCCGGGTGTATGAGTATACCCGCAGCTATATCCGGGGCGACCGGGTCCGTCTGGACGTACATATGCAGAAATCCGGCATCCATTTTACCCGCAGCATCGACTGAGGGCAGGACATCTGAGCGACATCGAAGAAGAGCGGCATGTGCCGCTCTTTTTTTGTGGGAACGTTCTCCCGGCTCGTGCCTGCGGTCAGGCCGCGGCCCGGCAGCGCGGAAAGAGGAATTTCGCGCCATTTGTTCACAAATAATTCAACTCTGGAACTCTTGACATTCTCTTCCTGTGGTGGTACACTGATTTAGCACTCAAAGGAATGGAGTGCTAAACGGAGACGTGCTATGGAATTGACAGCGCGAAAAAAGCAAATATTGAAGATCGTGGTGGAAAGCTATATCGACACCGCCGAGCCTCTTGGTTCCAAGGCCATCGCCCAGCGGATGCCGGAAAAGGTCAGCTCCGCCACCGTCCGCAACGAACTGGCGGAACTGAGCGACATGGGCTATCTGGAGCAGCCCCATACCAGTGCCGGCCGTATCCCGTCGGCCAAAGGCTACCGGCTGTACGTCAATGAGCTGATGGAGCGCAAGCCCCTTTCCGACGAGGAGGCCGCCCAGATCAACGACGCCCTGCGGCAGGAGCTGAAAGGCACCGATCAGGTGATCGCCAAAACCGGCCAGATGGTGTCCTCCTTTGTGGACTATCCCACCTATGCCGTGGCGGATCATACCGCCGCCGCCACCGTGCGCCGGTTTGAGCTGATCGCCGTGGACAGTGGGTCCGTCATCGCCGTGGTGATGCTGTCGGACAGCCGGGTGAAAAGCCAGCTGATGCATCTGAGCCTGCCGCTGGAGGCGGAGACGCTTCCGGAGCTCAGCCATTTGCTGAACACCCATTTCACCGGCATCGGTGTCGAGGAGATGAACGTTCATCTGATGAATCTGTCGGATCAGGTCAGCGGACAGTGGTTTTTGCTGCTCAATCAGGTGGTGGAGTACGCCGCCGGGCTTTTGAAGGACAGTCAGCAGCATGAGGTGTTCACCAACGGCGCCAGCCAGCTGCTGAAATTTCCGGAGTTCCGGGATGTCGACAAGGCCCACGACCTGATGCACTTTATGGTGGACAGCAAGGAGCAGCTCCCCGTGCCGGCCGGCGACCAGTCCATGCAGATCCTCATCGGCCCGGAAAATGTCAACGAGGCCCTGAAAGAAAGCAGCGTGGTGGTGGCCAGCTATGACATCGGCGACGGGATGCGGGGTCTTGTGGGCGTGGTCGGTCCTACCCGTATGGATTATGCCGCTGTGGCGGCCCGGCTCAGCTACTTTGCCGAGAGTCTGACCCGTATGTTCGGAAAGCACCAGCTTCCCCCAAAGGAGAATGAGATACCATGAGCGATAAGAAGAAAAAGGATATCCCCGGGCAGGAACCGGAAGCGGAAACCTCCGTCCCTGCCGCGGAGACTACGGAGAATCCCGCTGCGGAGAACGCGGCGAATCCTGCCGAGGAAACGATCCCCGAGACCTTTACCGTCACAAGAGAGCAGATGGAGAAGATGGAGGGCCTGGCCAAACTGGTGGCCGACGTCAACGATAAATATCTGCGTCTGGCGGCAGAGTACGACAACTACCGCAAGCGTACCGCCAAGGAAAAGGAAAACACCTACGGTGACGCCAGGGCCGACACCATCAAGCCGTTTCTGGCGGTGTATGACAATCTGGAGCGGGGCATTGCCCAGTACGACGAAAGCGACGTCCACCGGCAGGGGCTGGAGCTGATCCTCCGCCAGTTCGGCGAGGTGCTGAATAAGCTGGGCGTGACGGAGATCGAGGCCCAGGGTCAGCCCTTTGATCCGGCCCGTCACAACGCCGTGATGCATGTGGAAGACGAAGCCGCCGGAGAAAACACGGTGGTGGAGGTTTTCCAAAAGGGCTTTATGCTGGGCGACAAGGTGCTGCGCTTCGCCATGGTGAAGGTGGCAAACTGACAGAGTATTTTCCGGAACAGTATTCCGAAGCAATAACAGAAAATAATAATGATATGTGAAATATACAGGAGGCAACTATTATGTCTAAAGTTATCGGTATCGACCTTGGCACCACCAATTCCTGCGTAGCCGTTATGGAAGGCGGCGAGGCAGTCGTTATTCCCAACGCGGAAGGAAACCGCACCACCCCGTCCGTAGTGGCATTTTCCAAGACCGGCGAGCGTATGGTAGGTCAGGTGGCAAAGCGCCAGGCCATCACCAACCCCGACCGCACCATCTCCTCCATCAAGCGTGAGATGGGCAGCGACCACCGGGTTACCATCGACGGCAAGAGCTACACGCCCCAGGAGATCAGCGCCATGATCCTGCAGAAGCTGAAGGCGGACGCCGAGGCCTATCTGGGCACCACCATTACCGAGGCCGTCATCACCGTCCCGGCTTACTTTACCGACTCCCAGCGTCAGGCCACCAAGGACGCCGGCAAGATCGCGGGCCTTGACGTGAAGCGTATCATCAACGAGCCTACCGCCGCCGCGCTGGCCTACGGCGTGGATAAGGAGCAGGCCCAGAAGATCATGGTCTACGACCTGGGCGGCGGTACCTTCGATGTGTCCATTCTGGAAATCGACGACGGTGTGATCGAAGTACTGGCCACCGCCGGCAACAACCGTCTGGGCGGCGACGATTTCGACCAGTGCATCATGAAGTATCTGGTCAGCGAGTTCAAGCGCACCGACGGTATCGACCTGAGCGGCGACAAGGTGGCCATGCAGCGTCTGAAGGAAGCTGCCGAGAAAGCCAAGATCGAGCTGAGCGGCGTTACCAGCTCCAACATTAACCTGCCCTATATTACCGCCGACGCCACCGGCCCCAAGCATCTGGACGTGACCCTGACCCGTGCCAAGTTCAACGAGCTGACCGGTCATCTGGTGGACGCCACCATGGGCCCCGTGCGCCAGGCCATGTCCGACGCCGGCCTGCGTCCCTCTGACCTCTCCAAGGTCCTGCTGGTGGGCGGCTCCAGCCGTATCCCCGCCGTGCAGGAGGCCGTGAAGAACTTCACCGGCTCCGAGCCCTTCAAGGGCATCAACCCCGATGAGTGCGTGGCCATGGGCGCCGCCCTCCAGGCCGGCGTGCTGACCGGCGACGTGAAGGGCCTGCTGCTGCTGGACGTCACCCCCCTGTCCCTGGGCATTGAGACCATGGGCGGCGTGTGCACCCGTCTGATCGAGCGCAACACCACCATCCCCGTCAAGAAGAGCCAGATCTTCTCCACCGCCGCCGACAACCAGACCTCCGTGGAGGTCAACGTGCTGCAGGGCGAGCGTGAGATGGCGGCCGCCAACAAGAGTCTGGGCCGCTTCCATCTGGACGGCATCGCGCCGGCCCGCCGCGGCGTGCCTCAGATCGAGGTCACCTTCGATATCGACGCCAACGGTATCGTCAACGTGTCTGCCAAGGATCTGGGCACCGGCAACGCCCAGCATATCACCATCACCTCTTCCTCCAACATGAGCAAGGAGGATATTGAGAAGGCCGTCAAGGAAGCGGAGCAGTATGCCGCCGAGGACGCCAAAATCAAGGAAAAGGTGGAAGTCCGCAACCAGGCCGATCAGATGGTCTATCAGGCAGAAAAGACCCTGTCCGAAGTGGGCGACAAGGTCCCCGAGAGCGAGAAGGAGCCCATCAAGGCCGGCATTGAAAAGCTGAAGGAGACCCTGAAGGGCGAGGACACCGACGCCATCAAGGCGGCCACCGAGGAGCTGACCCAGCTGTTCTACAAGATGAGCGAGAAACTGTACCAGCAGGCTCCCCAGGGTGATCCCAATATGGGCGGTCAGCCCGGCGGCGACCCCAACGGCGGCCAGCAGTATTACGACGCCGACTATAAGGTCGTGGATGACGACGACCAGAACAAGTAATCATTTTCCCACAAAAAGGGGCAGGGCCACCTGTCCCTTCTTGTGGTGTCTGGGAGATAATATTCATGGCACAGGAAAAACGCGATTATTACGAAGTCCTCGGCGTCAGTAAAGGCGCATCGGAGGACGAGATCAAAAAAGCATATAAAAAGCTGGCCCGCAAATACCACCCGGATATGAACCCCGGCGACAAGGAGGCCGAGGAGAAGTTCAAGGAGGTCAACGAGGCCAACGAGGTGCTGTCCGATCCGGAGAAGAAGGCGCGGTACGACCAGTTTGGCTTCGCCGGCGTGGATCCCAGCTACGGCGCAGGCGGCCCCGGTTGGGGTGATGGCGCGGCGGGCTTCGATTTCGGTGATCTGGGCGATATCTTCGGCAGCTTTTTCGGCGGCGGCTTCGGCGGTCAGCAGCGGCGCAACGGCCCCCAGCGGGGCGAGAGCATCCGCGCCAGCGTGTCCATCTCCTTTACCGAGGCGGCCTTCGGCTGCGAGAAGGAGATCACCGTGGAGCGCAGCGAGCAGTGTCCCACCTGTAAGGGCAACGGCTGCGCTGCGGGTACCACGCCGGAGGTGTGTCCCACCTGTCACGGCACCGGCAATGTGCAGGTACGGCGGCAGACGCCCATGGGCGTGTTCGCCTCCACATCCCCCTGCTCCAAGTGCGGCGGCACCGGCAAGATCATCCATCAGCCCTGCCCCGACTGCCATGGTCAGGGCCGCGTCCGCAAGCGGCGTGCCATCAAGGTCAACATCCCCGCCGGCATCGACGACGGGCAGACCATCTCCCTGCGGGGACAGGGCCATGCCGGCAAGAACGGCGGCCCCAACGGCGATCTGCTGATCACCATTATGGTGCAGCCCCATGAGATCTTCCGCCGTGAGGGTACCTCTGTGTTCTGCGAAGCGCCCATCACCTTCGCGCAGGCGGTGTTGGGCGGCACGCTGGAGATCCCCACCATCGACGGCAAGGTGAAGTACGACATCCCCGAGGGTACCCAGACCGGCAGCGTGTTCCGCCTGCGGGGCAAGGGCATTCCCTCCCTCAACGGACGGGGCCGGGGCGACCAGTATGTGACCGTCAATATTGAGACGCCGAAAAATCTGAATAAGGAGCAAAAGGAAGCGCTGAAAAAGTTCAGCGAACTGCTGGGCGAGGGCAACTATGAAAAACGTAAGAGCTTCTTTAAGAAACGCTGATGTATCTGGCTGATTATCATGTACACTCCTCCTGCTCGCCGGACGGCCATCTGACCATGGCGGAAATGGCCCGGGAGGGCATTGCCCGCGGTCTCGACGAGCTGTGCTTCACCGACCATGTGGATACCATCCAGTGGGGGACCAACCGACCCCGGGAGGCATACGACTGGGCGGCGCTGCAGGCACAGTACGATGAAGCCCGGCGGCAGTATGGCAGCCGCATCAGGCTGAAGCTGGGCGCGGAACTGGGCGAGGCCTATCTGAGCTTCGACCGGGCCGACCACCTGCTGGATACGGCACCGGAGCTGGATTTCATCATCGGCTCCGCCCATATGTCCCGGGATGACCGGGGGTACTTTGATCTGTTTTACATTGACGGCGACCGGGACGACGCCTATTACCACGCCGTGATCGATGCCTATCTGAAGGAGCTGCTTGCGTTGGCGGAATGGGGTCGGTTCAGTGTGCTGGGCCATTTGACACTGCCCGTCCGCTGCATCAATGAGATGCGGCATAAGAACATCTCCTTCCGACCCCATATGACCCAGGTGGAGGAGATCCTCCGCACCATCATCCCCAAGGGCATCGGCATCGAGTGCAACACCAACCGGGGCAACACGCCCCTGCCCGACGCGGAGATCCTGACCCTGTACCGCCATTTGGGCGGTGAGATCATCACCTTAGGCTCTGACGCCCACAAAGCGGGAAATCTGGGCTGCGTTATTGCAGAGCGGCAGGAATTGCTGCGGCAGTGCGGCTTCCGCTTTTTCACCACGTTTGACCGCATGAAGCCTGATTTTCAGGCACTTTCACACTGACAAACAAAACGAGGAGGAACATCACATGAAAATTGCCATCGGCTGCGACCACGGCGGCTACCTGCTGAAGCAGGATATCCTGATCTGGCTGGAGGAGAACGACTACGAGTTTGAGGACTTCGGCTGCTACAACACCGAGAGCGTGGACTATCCCGTTTACGCGGAAAAGGTGGCCCGGGCGGTGGCCAGCGGCGAGTGCGAAAAGGGCATCGTCATCTGCACCACCGGCATCGGTGTATCCATGGCGGCCAACAAGGTCAAGGGCATTCGCTGCGCCCTGTGCGGCGACAGCTACAGCGCCGAGATGACCCGCCGCCATAATGACGCCAACGTGCTGGCCATGGGCGCAGGCATCATCGGCCCCAACATGGCCAAGAAGATCACTGAGGTGTTCCTGACCACCGCGTTTGAGGGCGGCCGTCACGCCCGCCGCGTGGGTCTGCTGGATAACATCCAGCCCTGACTATGACCAAGGGATATCATAACTACCGCGGCAGAGGGCGTAAGCGCCGTCAGAAGATCGCGCTGGCCGCGGCGCTAATGGTGGTGATCCTGGCGGCAGCGGCTTTTCTGGTGCTGCAGAATTATATCGTCTATGACGACGCAGGAAAAGCCCATGTGGAGTGGCCCTTTGGCAAAAAAGATCCCCAGACGGACACACAGAACTCTGCCGTACCTGACGGCGATGTGAACATTGACTATGTGGACAACGGCTACGCGCCGCATCTGGAGCCGCTGCACGCCCGAATGCTGCCCGGCAACGTGCTGCGGCAGAACCCCGCCACGGTGCTGGAGGGCGTGACGGAGGACGCTGTCGTCATCGAGGTCAAGCGTGTCAACGGCTCCATTCCCTATACCACAGAGGTGGAGGTGCCCCAGCAGGTCGCAGTGGAACAGTACGATACCATGGTCAATCTGAAGGCGCTGCTGGCAGGGGAAAAATACACCGTGGCCCGCATGTCCGTGTTTTGCGACAGTTACTTTGTCCGGGCCTACCCGGACGCGGCGCTGCATGTGGAAAACGGCGGCTACTGGTATGATGCCGCCAGCATGGCATGGCTGGACCCCAGCCATCCCCAGACGCTGGTATATATCACTACCCTGTGTCAGGAGTACGCCCAGCTGGGCTTTGACGAGATCATGCTGGACTATTTCAGCTATCCCTACGCCGGCCGCCTGTCATCCATCTTCGGCCTGGAGGACACGGACAAAGTGCAGGTGCTGACGGACTTTATCAAAAGCCTGCGAGCCAACCTGCCGGAGGACATCAAGGTCAGCATCGTGCTGCACAGCCAGCCGGATGCGGAATACGGACTGTCGCCGGAGCTGCTCTCAGAGAACTTTGACCGCATCTATCTGGAGGCCGGCATAGACGCCGAAGCTCTCATACAGCAGCTGCCGGAGAAATTCGACGCCCAAACCCGTCTGGTTCCCATCGTCTACGCTCCGGCGGAGGAAGGCAGCTATCTTCTGAAATAAGCAAAAAATAAGAACGCCTTTCGGCGTTCTTATTTTTTGCTTATTTCAGCGGTTCGAATTTCTCCGCTCCTGCATGGCACACCGGACAGGCAAAGCCCTCCGGCAGTGTCTCGCCCTCATACACGTAGCCGCAGAGGCCGCAGACCCAGCCTTTTTTGGCGGCCTCCTCCTGACTTTTGCCGCCGTGCAGCAGTTCTTCCGCCAGAGCGTCCAACTGGGGCAGGGTGGCAAAGGTCATGGCGGAACGGAGAGTCACGGTGCTGCCCAGCGTCAGGTTCTTGCAGCCCTCCAGCATCTGGCGCATCTCCTTGCCGGCAGTGGGCGCCCAGGAGCCGTTCTCAATGAAAGCCACTGTCCGGTTCTGATAGTTCCGCTCGGTCAGATGGTCGATAAATTCCTTCATAGCGGGGAAGATATGGCCGTTATAGGTGGTGGTGGCCAGCACCAGCTTACCGTAGCGGAAGGCATCCTCCACCGCCTCGGCCCAGTCCTCCTGCTGCAGGCAGGTGACCACGACCTTGGGGCAGCCCTTGGCCCGCAGCTGCTGCGCCAGCGATTCCACAGCCTTCTCCGTATTGCCGTAAACGGAGGTGTAGGCGATCATGACGCCCTCGCTCTCCACACCGTAGGACGACCAGATATTGTACAGGCGCATGGCCTCCGTCAGTGCATCGCCATTTAGTACCGGGCCATGGAGGGGACATACGGTCTGGATCTCCACTGCCGCCGCTTTTTTCAGCAGCGCCTGCACCTGCGCGCCAAACTTGCCCACAATGCCGAAATAGTAGCGCCGTGCTTCGCAGGCCCAGTCCTCCTCCGTGTCCAACGCGCCGAATTTACCGAAAGCGTCAGCAGAGAACAGCACCTTGTCCAGACTGTCGTAGGTGACGGTCACCTCCGGCCAGTGGACCATGGGCGCTGTCAGGAACGTCAGCGTGTGGCGGCCCAGAGCCAGCGTGTCGCCATCACCCACCACAATACGGCGATTGGCATAATCGCTGCCGTAAAACTGCTGCATCATGCGGAATGCCGCCTGCGAGGCCACCACTGTCGCGTTGGGGAACTTACTCATGAACTGGGCGATGTTGGCAGAATGATCCGGCTCCATATGCTGCACCACCAGATAGTCCGGGGTGCGGCCCGCCAACGCCGCCGACAGATTGTTCAGCCATTCCGTGCCGAAATGCGTCTCTACGGTGTCCATCACCGCGATCTTTTCGTCCAGAATCACATAGGAATTGTAGGCCATGCCATTGGGAACCTCGAACTGTCCCTCAAAATGTGTGATCTGATGGTCATTGACACCGATGTAATGGATATCTTTGGTGATCTGCATAGTTCATTCTCCTTATCTGAGAAAGTCCCGATTGCTTCCGCAGTCGGGACTTTCTCCTTGGCTGTATCGCGTGTTTATGTATTTTTAATAGGTTCTGGCGGCTTCTTCGCCCTTCAGCACCCGCAGCGCGCCCTGGGCCAGCGCCAGCAGCTCGTCCTCGCCGGGATAGACGGTGACGGGAGCGATCCATGCGACCATTTCCTTCAGGGCGTCCACGGTTTCCTTGCCGTAAGCGATGCCGCCGGTGAGGATGATCTGATCCACCTTGCCGTGCATAGCGGCGGCCATGGCGCCGATCTCCTTGCCGATCTGGTAGTGGAACGCGTCAATGACCTCGGCCACCTTTTCATCGCCCGCCTGGGCCTCCTTCAACAGGTCGCGCATATCGGTGGAGCCGGTGTAGGCCACCAGACCGCCGCGGCCGGTGATCATCTTCTTGATCTCCGCCTTGGTATATTCGCCGCTGAAGCACAGATCCACCAGCGCATTGTCGGGCAGTGTGCCGGCGCGCTCGGGAGAGAAGGGGCCCTCGCCCTCCAGTGCGTTCTCGGTATCAATGACGTTGCCCTTGACATGGGCGCCCACGCTGACGCCGCCGCCCATATGGCACACGATCAGATTCAGCTCCTCATAGGCCTTGCCCACTTCCTTGGCGTAGCGCTTGGCCACGGCTTTCTGGTTCAAGGCGTGGAACACGCTCTTGCGGGCGATCAGAGGATGACCGGAATAGCGTGCCACATTGCACAGCTCATCCACCACAGGCGGATCCACAATGAAAGAGGGAACGCCGATCTCGTCGCCGATCTCCCGGGCAATCAGGCCGCCCAGATTGCAGGCATGCTGTCCGGAAACGCCTTTGACACAGTCTTCCAACAGCGCATCGGAGGTGGCATAAGTACCACCGTGGATGGGCTTGACCAAACCGCCGCGGCCGCAGATGGCGTTGATGGATTTCAGGTCGATCTCATGCTTTTTCAGTGCGTCCATGACCAGCTGCTTGCGCCATTCCTGCTGATCGGGAATTGAGGCGAATTTCGCGATCTCCTCGGCAGGATGACGGAGCGTTTCGTCAAAGAGCATCTTTTCATCGTCGAAAAGGCCAATTTTGGTGGAAGTGGAACCGGGGTTGATGACAAGGATTCGGTAAGCCATTTTTTGTTCCTCCTATTATATGGTAATTCACCACAATATATACCGTGACTATTATACAGGACTTTTTATTTCCTGTAAAGCACCTTTTCATCCATCTACACAGAAAAAACGGCCGGAACTGTTGACAAAGCCGCTGTTTTAGGGTATGCTGTGCCAGAAGAATCAAATCAAAGGCAATGAACGAGAGAGTAGCCGGCAGGTCGCCGCCAAAGAGAGTCCGGAAAGGTGAGAGCGGGCGCGGAGGGCACCGGTGAACATGGCTCGGGAGCCGTCCGGCCAAGCGTGAATGCGTCAGGCCGGAACGGGGAGCGCCCGTCACAGCGCGGGAGTGTGAAGGCACTCCGTAAGGCCGCAGGCCGTGAGGCGGCGGTGAAGCAAGGTGGTAACGCGGTCCGTTCAGGTCGCCCTTGGCAGGAAGCCGGGGGCGCTTTTTACTACCCATCCCCACGCATAAAAACCGCCGGCAGGCAGAAACTGACATTATTTTAAGCCGTCCTTTCATTCGGGACGGCGGAAAAGGAGAGAAACCCCATGGAGAAGAAGACGTTCTATATCACCACACCCATCTACTACCCCAGCGATAAGCTGCACATCGGCCACACCTACTGCACCGTGGCCACCGACGCCATCGCCCGCTATAAGCGGCTGCAGGGTTACGATGTGATGTTCCTGACCGGCACCGACGAGCACGGCCAGAAGATCGAGACCAAGGCACAGGAGGCCGGCTGCTCTCCCCAGGAGTTTGTGGACCATATCGTAGACGGCGAACACGGCGTGCGGGACCTGTGGAAGCTGATGAACATCTCCAACGACCGCTTTATCCGCACCACTGATGATTACCACTGCGAGTCGGTACAGAAGATCTTTAAGAAAATGTACGAAAACGGCGATATCTACAAGGGCGCCTATAAGGGCAAGTACTGTACCCCCTGCGAGTCCTTCTGGACGGAGAGCCAGCTGGTGGACGGCAAGTGCCCCGACTGCGGCCGCGAAGTCCATGACGCCGAGGAGGAGGCCTACTTCTTCAAGCTCAGCAAGTACGCCGACCGTGTGCAGCACCTGCTGGAGAATACCGACTTCCTGCAGCCCCGCACCCGTGTCAACGAGATGGTCAACAACTTTATCAAGCCGGGTCTGGAGGATCTGTGCGTCAGCCGCACCAGCTTCAGCTGGGGCATCCCCGTGGACTTTGATCCCGGCCATGTGGTCTATGTATGGGTGGATGCTCTGAGCAACTATATCACCGCCCTGGGCTATGACAATGACCGCTACAACGATTACGACAGGTACTGGCCTGCCGATTACCACATTGTAGGCAAGGAGATCGTCCGGTTCCACTCCATTATCTGGCCCGCCATGCTGATGAGCCTTGGCATTCCCCTGCCCAAGCATGTATACGGCCACGGCTGGCTGGTGATCGACGGCGGCAAGATGTCAAAGTCCAAGGGCAACGTGGTGGATCCCTATGTGCTGGCGGGAATGTTCGGCGTGGACGCCCTGCGCTTCTTCCTGCTGCGCACGTTCCCCTTCGGCTCCGACGGCAACTTCTCCAATGAGCTGCTCATCAGCACCATCAACACCGACCTTGCCAACAAGCTGGGCAATCTGGTCAGCCGCACCACCGGCATGGTGGAGAAGTATTTCGGCGGCAAGCTGCCTGCTGACCGTGAGGACGCATCGGAGGACTGCGAGCTGAAAAAGACTGTCTGCGCCCTGCGTGACCGCTATGAGGCGGAGATGGAGAAGCTGCAGCTGCAGAACGGTCTGGACGAGGTGTTCAAGGTCATCGACCGCGCCAACAAGTATATCGACGAGACCGCTCCCTGGGTACTGGGCAAGGACGAGACGAAGCGTGTCCGGCTGGCCACGGTGCTGTATAACCTGCTGGAGACCGTCCGCGTTTGCACCACGCTGCTGACACCGGTGATGCCCGATACCTGCGATAAGATCTTTGAAAAGATCGGCGCGGCCGCGGAGGATCGTACCTGGGATAAGGCCAATGTCTGGGGTACCCTGTGCGCCGAGGCGCAGGTCAGCAAGGGTGAGAACCTGTTCCCCCGGGTGGATACCGAGAAGGCTCTGGAGCAGCTGAACGCCATGCAGGAGGCCCAGAAAAAGGCCGCCCTGCCCGCCATCGAGCTGGAACCCTATGTGGAGGAGGAGGTGGACTTCGATACCTTCCTCAAATCCGATTACCGTGCCGTGAAGATCAAGAACTGCGAGCCGGTGAAAAAGAGCGACAAGCTGCTGAAGTTCACGCTGGACGACGGCAGCGGCACCGACCGTATCATCCTCTCCGGCATCCATCAGTACTATGAGCCGGAGGATCTGATCGGCAAGACCGCCATCGCCATTCTGAACCTGCCGCCCCGCAAAATGATGGGTATTCCCAGCTGCGGCATGCTGATCTCCGCCGTCCACAAGGAGAAGGGCGAGGAGAAGCTGCACCTGATGCTCATTGACGATTCGGTTCCCGCCGGTGCCAAGCTGTGCTGAGACTGTTTCCCCTGCTGAAAAACAATAGAAACTGGACAATCACGCTCCTTTGGGGTACAATGACCCCAAAGGAGCGTGATCGCTATGTTGACATTATATGTGAAATACACCGCCAAGCCCGGCTGTCGGGAAAGCTATGTCCGCAGCATCGTGGAGGAGGGGATCCTCACGGCTATCCGGGCGGAGGAGGGCTGTTTGTGCTATGACTACTACTTCTCCGCGCAGGACGAGAACGTGGTGCTGCTGATCGAGCAGTGGGAGAGCGAGGCTCACCAGCGCGTCCACATGCAGCAGCCCCACATGACCCGTCTGCGGGAGCTGAAGGCCCGGTATATCGACAGTACCACTATGGGAAAGGCAGAGCTGCATGATGCTGTTTGACACCCATGCCCACTATGATGACGAGGCCTTTGACGCCGACCGTGACGCCGTGCTTGCCGCCTTTGACGGTCTGATCATCGACCCCGGCTGCACGCTGGACTCCTCCCGGGCGGCTGTTACGTTGGCGGCCCGGCACCCCCATGTGTACGCCGCCGTAGGCATCCACCCGGAGAACTGCGGCGATTTCGTACCGCAGCACATGGACGAACTGCGCCAATTGGCCTGCCAACCCAAGGTGGTGGCCATCGGCGAGATCGGGCTGGACTACTACTGGGCGGAAAATCCACCGCGGGAGTTTCAGCAGCAGGTGTTCCGCGCCCAGCTGGAGCTGGCGCTGGAGTTGGATTTGCCGGTGATCATCCACGATCGTGAGGCCCATGGCGACACGCTGGCTATCGTCAGGGAGTTCCCTGCCCTGCGGGGTGTATTCCACTGCTACTCCGGCAGCGTAGAGATGGCCCGGGAGCTGCTGGACAAGGGCTGGTATCTGGGCTTTGACGGCCCGGTGACCTATAAAAACGCCCGCAAGACGGTGGAGGTGGCGGAAATGGTGCCCCTTGACCGCATCCTTATCGAAACGGACGCCCCCTATCTGTCGCCTGTCCCCATGCGGGGCAAGCGCAACGACTCCCGCAATGTGGCCTACATCGCGGAGAAGCTGGCCCAGATCAAGGGAACGACCCCGGAGGAGATGGCCGATCTGACCCTGGCCAACGGCAGAAAGCTGTTCGGCATCCAATAGCGCAAAAACGGACGCCTTTGCAGGCGTCCGTTTTCGATTCTTTACCGCAGCTCCTGCAGGTATTTATACAGTGTTGGCTGCGCAATGTGCAGCAGCTCGCACACAGTACCCACCGCGCCGCGGGCGCCGAAAATGCCCTTTTCGTTCAGCCGGGCGATCAGCCGCAGCTTGTCCTCCTTGCTCTCCAGATCCGAGGGCTTCAGCCGGGCGATCTCGCCCAGGATCATCTTCATCACCACATCGTCCAGCGAGTCATTGTCCGGCTGCACCTGCTGCACCTCCGGCCGTTCGCCGATAAAGGCGCCGAGCATCTCCTGCAGGTTCACATAGGCGCTGATGTCCTGATTCACACACAGCACATAGTCCAGCGCACCCTTTTCGTCCCGGAAAAACAGTGACGAGGAACGCAGCGGCGTCCCCTTCCGGCTGAAGCTCTTATAGCCGGTGCAGAAGTCAGAGCCCTCCGCTGCCTGCTGCCGGGCGATCATCTCCATGGCGGACGGCTGCTCCTGCTGCCCCGCAGCCCGCCCGGTGATTTCTCCTCCGGTGATCCAGAGGATCTTTCCCGTCCGGTCATGGAGCACCACCTCCGTCTGCGGTCCCATCAGATGAGAGATAAAGTCACAGAATTTGATCAAAATTTTCTCCGTTTCCATGACACGTTCCCTCCTTTCGGATAACTTTTTATCTAAATTTTACACGCCATTGACAAGGAAAGCAAGACGTGATACACTTCAAATCGTAGAAAATTTTTATATCTGTAGATATTTTTTACATAGCGAGGTGATCATTTGGCCTGGGAAACATTGTGCCGGAAGCCCAATACCGTTTTTCTGGGAGAAGCCGGCTGCGGAAAATCAGAGCTGGCGGTACATCTGGCGCTGGAACTGGCGGCACAGGGGCGTGAGGTCCATTTCTTCGACCTTGACCAGACCAAACCCCTGATGCGTTCCCGGGATGCGGAGACGCTGCTGACCGGGGCGGGCGTCACCGTCCATTTTGAGCGACAGTGCGCCGATGCGCCCACGCAGGTGGGCGGTCTTGTGCCGCTGCTGCTGGATGCGCGCAAGGCCGTCATTCTGGATGTGGGCGGCAACGACACCGGCGCCCGGCTCATCGGCGGCTACGCGCATCTTTTGAAAGACGCCGACGTGTGGTTCGTGGTGAATCCCTACCGCCCGTGGTCGTCCACCACGGAGCATATCGACGGCACGCTGTCAGCGATTCTGCGGGCCTCCCGCCTGAAAATGCCCCGGTTCCTGCTCAACCCCAATCTGGGAGCGGATACCACGCCGGAGGAGTTTCTGGCAGGCGTGGCGCAGGGTCTTGCCATGCTGTCGCCCTACGTTACAGTGGAAGCCGCCGCCGTACCGGCCGCGCTTTATGAGCAGGTCCGCCACCGGACGGCCCTGCCGCTGATCCCCATCACATCCCATATATCCGTTCCGGAAACGGAACTTGATGAAAGCAAGGAGGAAAACCAATGCCGCAAGTGACCATCCGCGCGGAGAGCTGCAAAAGCTGCGGCTACTGCGTGAAGTTCTGTCCCAAAGGCGTGCTGGCCGTGGGACATGAAGTGAACTCCAAGGGCTACCCCTATGTGGTGGCCGCCAAACCCGAGGACTGCATCGGCTGCGCCATCTGCGGCCGCATGTGTCCCGATGCCGCCATCGAAGTCTATAAGTAAGGAGGGAAGAACGTGGCAAGAGTATTTATGAAAGGCTGCGAGGCCATCGCCGAGGCGGCGGTACGCAGCGGCTGCCGGTTCTTCGCCGGCTATCCCATCACCCCGCAAAATGAGATCCCCGAATATCTGGCCCGGCGTCTGCCGGAGGTAGGCGGCAGCTTCGTACAGGGGGAAAGCGAGGTCGCCTCCATCAATATGGTCTACGGCGCCGCCCAGACCGGCACCCGCGCCATGACCAGCTCCAGCTCCTGCGGCATCAGCCTGATGAGCGAGGGTGTCAGCTTTATGGCCAGTGCCCGTATCCCCATGGTCTACGTCAACGTGCAGCGGGGCGGCCCCGGCATCGGCGCCATTCAGCCCGCCCAGCAGGACTATGCGCAGGCCACCCGTGCCAGCGGCAACGGCGGCTTTCGCATGATGGTCTTTGCCCCTGCCACCGTGCAGGAGGCGGTGGACATGACCTACGCTGCCTTTGATTACGCCCAGCGTGACCGCAATCCCGTCCTTATTCTGGCCGACGGCGTGCTGGGTACCATCATGGAGCCGGTGACGCTGCCGGAGACGCGCTCTCCGGAGGACGTGGCACAGCTGAAAGCCCAGTGCCGCCCCTGGGCGCTGGTGGGCCATGACCCGGAAAAGGAGGCCCGCTCCTTTATCGCGCCGGGCAACTGGGACACCAAAAAGCAGCAGCAAAAGTGCATTGACAACGCTGCCCTTTACGAGAGCTGGAAAGCCGACGTACAGGTGGAGGAGCTGTATCTGGACGATGCCGAGGTGGTCATCACCGCTTATGGCGTGTCCGGCCGCATCGCCCGCAGCGCCGTGCAGAATCTGCGCCGTGAGGGCTTGAAGGTGGGTTTGATCCGTCCTAAGACGGTTTCGCCCTTCCCCTATGAGAGCTATGAAAAACTGGATTTTAACCGCGTAAAGGCGATCCTGGATGTGGAGATGTCCATCCCCGCCCAGATGGTAACCGATGTGGAGCTGGCAGTGAAGGGCCGCTGCGCCATTGAGACCTGTCTCCATTCCGGCGGTGAGATCATGGGCCGCGCCGAGATCATGGACGCCGTGCGGAAGCTGTGCCGATAAGGAGGGAGCCATATGGAAAAAGTATATGCCAGAACAAAAACTTTCCAGAAAGAGATGGTCTCCGGCTTTTGCCCGGGCTGCATGCACGGCACCGTCTTTAAGCTGATCGGTGAGGTCATGGAGGAGCTTGGCATCGTTGACAAAACCACCTGCGTACTGGGTGTGGGCTGCTGCGGCCTCGCCATGGAATACATCACCTACGATAACACCACCAGTCCCCACGGCCGGGCCTGTGCCGTGGCCACCGGCATTAAGCGCTCCACGCCCGAGGCTGTCGTCTACACCTATCAGGGCGACGGCGATCTGGCCTCCATCGGTCTGGCCGAGACCATGTCCGCCGCTAACCGGGGCGAGAATATCACCGTGATTTTCGTCAACAACGGCATCTACGGCATGACCGGCGGCCAGATGGCCCCCACCACGCTTGTGGGTATGAAGGCCACCACCGCTCCCCAGGGCCGTGACCCCAAGGAGCATGGCTACCCCATGCATATGTGCGAGATCCTCAACCAGCTGACGGCCCCCTACTATCTGGAGCGCACCAGCTGCAATAACCCCGCCAATGTGAACAAAACCAAGGCCGCCATTAAGAAAGCATTCCGGAATCAGCTGGACGGCAAGGGCTTTTCCATGGTGGAGATCGTCACCAGCTGCCCCACCAACTGGGGTCTCGATCCCATCGAGGCTCTGGATTTTCTGGAGAACAATATGCTCAAGGAGTTCCCTCTGGGCGTGGTGCGTGACAAGAGCAAGGAGGGTGCGTAAATGGAACGGAATCTTATGGTAGCCGGCTTCGGCGGTCAGGGCGTCATGACGCTGGGCAAGTTCCTGGCGGAAGCCACCTGTGACAGCACCGATATGAATGTCACCTTTTTCCCCTCCTACGGCGCGGAGCAGCGGGGCGGTACCGCCAACTGCTATGTGGTCATCTCCGACGAGGGCATCGGCGCGCCTCTGGGTGACAGCATGGACGATCTCATCGTCATGAACGACCCCAGTCTCAATAAATTCCTGTATAAGCTGGTGCCCGGCGGTACGCTGTTCATCAACAGCTCCATTGTCAAGAGCGAGATCGCCCGTGACGATATCCAAGTGGTAAAGGTCCCGGTCACGGAGATGGCTCTGGAAATGGGCAATCCCAAGGTGCTGAACATCATCATGCTGGGCGCCTATGTGGGCTACACGCAGGTGGTCCCCGAGGATGTGGTGTGGGACACCATCCAGCACAAGCTGGGCAAAAAACCCAAGCTGCTGCCCCTGAACAAGCAGGCCTTTGAAGCTGGCCTGAAAATCGGGAAAGAGGCGCAAACTCGGTAATAATTTTCCTCAGAGTAAACAGAGCCTCGTGGATGTTTCCCACGAGGCTCTTGTATTTCATTGAATGATTTGGTAAACTGGATAAAAGAGTGAGAGATCCATACATTTTATACAATACTGGAGGGCTTCCCTATGAAACATCTCAACCGCTGGGTCTACGCCATCGTGGGCGTGATCGTGCTGCTGTTTGCCGGTCTCGTGTACGCGTGGAGCGTACTGAGCACCCCCATCGCCGCTGAGTTCGCGGATTGGAGCAAGGCGCAGCTTAGCATGACTTTCACCATTGTGATGATCATGTTCTGCATCGGCTCACTGCTGTGCGGCCTGCTCACCGGTAAGCTCAGCGCCAAAATGGCTGTCCGCATCGGCGCGGTGCTGTTTCTGCTGGGCTTCTTCCTGGCCAGCCGCACCCAGTCGCTGGCCATGCTGTATATCGGCTTTGGCGTGCTGTGCGGTCTCAGCTCCGGCCTCTGCTACAACGCTGTCATGAGCACCATGGTCCGCTGGTTCCCCGACCGTCCGGGCCTGATCTCCGGCGTACTGCTGATGGGCTTCGGCGGTGGCAGCTTTATTATCGGCAAGCTCTATCAGGCGTGGACGCCCGTGGAAATCGGCGGCTGGCGCGCCAGCTTCCTGGTGATGGGCATTATCATTTTTGTGGTGCTGGCCATCTGCTCGTTCTTCTTCGTGGCGCCCGGCGCCGATTTCGTAGCGCCTGCCGCCAAAAACAACAAGGCTGCCGTCAAGATCGCAGGTAAGGAGTATAAGCCTCTGGAAATGGTGAAAAAGCCTTCCTTCTGGCTGTACTACGTCTGGGCCATCGCCCTGAGCGCCGCAGGTCTGGCCCTGATCTCTCAGGCCAGCGGTGTGGTATGGGAGGCCAGCGCCAGCCAGACAGCCGGCGCTGTGGCCACCATCGTGGGCCTGATCTCCATTTGCAACGCGTTGGGTCGCGTGCTGTTCGGCGGCATGTACGACAAGTACGGCCGCAGCCTGTCCATGCAGCTGGTGAATATTCTGTTCATCATTACCTCCGGCGTGCTGATCCTGGCGCTGGCCGCCAAGAGCGTCGTGGTGGTCATTATCGGCTTTATTCTGGGCGGTCTTGCCTATTCCGGTATCACGCCCACCAACTCCGCCTTCTGCCGCGCTTACTTCGGCCCCGCCAACTATCCCGTCAATTTCTCCCTCATCAACAGCAATCTGATTTTCGCCAGCTTCGGCAGCACCGTTTCCGGTGCGCTGTTTGACGCCAGCGGTTCCTATAATGTCACCTTCTTCCTGATTATCGGTCTGGCTGTGGTAGGCATCCTCTGCTCACTGGCCATCTCCGCTCTGGACAAAAGGGAAAAATGATATTGCCTGAAACTGTGGGGCCATGCGCAAAACAGCGCATGGCCCCACTTTTTTGCGCTTACCCTCTTTACAAGCCGTATAACAACATGTATAATTTACCCATTGTATTCAAAAAGAGAGATGAGATAGGGTGAAAGAGTATCATGGCAACTGATTTTTCCCGCACGCTGTCCCTGCTGCGGCAGGAGGCGGGCATTTCCCAGCGGAAGGCGGCCGCCGCGCTGGGCATTTCACAGGCGCTGCTGAGCCACTATGAAAACGGCATCCGGGAACCGGGTCTTGCCTTTGTGGCAAAGGCCTGCGATTTTTACCATGTGTCAGCGGATTTCCTGCTGGGGCGCACCAACAGCCGGGACGGCAGCATCATCGAGGCGGCGGAGCTGTACGACGCCAGTGATGAAAAAGGCTCGCTGAAAGGCAGCATCCTGGCCACGCTGCAGAAAAAATTGGTGGTCAACACCACCGGCGTACTGTTTGACCTGCTGGGCAAATGCGGCGACCGGACAGCCATCACGGCCGCCGGTAACTATCTCAGCACGGCACTGTATACGCTGCTGCGTCACCTCTACCGCCGCAGCGGCGGCAACGAGGACTTTTTTGCCACCGACCCCGTGGACTTTGACGCCGGCACGGTGGACGCCGCCATGCTGCGTAGCCGGGCGGCCTATCTGCGGGCGCTGTCGTCGGCGGAGCGACTGCCGGAGCTGAGTTCCGATGCTCTGACCGCCGCGCCCGGCACCGGCCAAAGCACGGCGCAGGTGGTCCACAATGTGGACGAGCTGGCCGCCGGACAGTAAGACCCAAGGAGGTTACATTTTATGTTCGACCAATCCCATATCCGCAATTTCTCCATTATTGCTCACATCGACCACGGTAAATCCACGCTGGCGGACCGCCTGCTGGAGAAGTGCAACGCCGTACCCGAGCGCGAGATGGAGAACCAGTTACTGGACAACATGGATCTGGAGCGGGAGCGGGGCATCACCATCAAGTCCCGTGCCGTGCAGATCTTTTACAAGGCGCAAAACGGCGAGACCTACGCCCTGAACCTTATCGATACACCGGGCCATGTGGACTTCAATTATGAGGTGTCCCGCTCGCTGGCGGCCTGCGAGGGCGCGCTGCTGGTGGTGGACACCACCCAGGGCGTGGAGGCCCAGACGCTGGCCAACACCTATCTGGCCATGGATCACGATCTGGAGATCCTGCCGGTGTTCAACAAGATCGACCTGCCTGCCGCCGACCCCATGAAGGCCAAGCAGGAGGTGGAGGATATCATCGGCCTGCCGGCGCTGGAGGCTCCGGAGATCTCCGCCAAGCTGGGCATCAACATCGACGCCGTGCTGGAGGATATCGTGCAGAACGTCCCCGCCCCCAAGGGTGATCCCAAGGCTCCCCTGCGGGCGCTGGTGTTCGACAGCCAGTACGATCCCTATGTGGGGGTGGTGGTGCTGTTCCGCATCATGGAGGGCACCATCCGCAAGGGCCAGACCATCCGCCTGATGGCCAGCGGCGCGGAGTACACCATTCTGGAGTGCGGCTATCTGAAACCTCTGGGCAACGAGCCTACGGACTGTCTGCAGGCCGGCGAAGTGGGCTATTTCACCGCCAGCATCAAGAACGTGAAGGACACCCGGGTGGGCGACACCATCACCGACGCCGCGTCGCCCACTGCCGAGCCGCTGCCCGGCTATCGCCCCGCCCAGTCCATGGTTTACTGCGGTATCTATACTGAGGACGGCAGCAAGTACCCCGACCTCCGTGACGCACTGGAAAAGCTGCAGCTGAACGACGCCTCCCTGACCTTCGAGCCGGAATCCTCCGTGGCGCTGGGCTTCGGCTTCCGCTGCGGCTTTCTGGGGATGCTCCACATGGAGATCATTCAGGAGCGGCTGGAGCGGGAGTTCAATCTGGACCTGGTCACCACCCTGCCCAGCGTCATCTACCACGTCTATAAGGCGGACGGCACTTTGGTCAAGGTGGACAACCCCCACAATTACCCGGATCCCGGCAGCATCGAACACGCCGAGGAACCCTACGTCAAGGTATCCATCATCACGCCCCAGGACTTTGTGGGCAACATCATGCCCATGTGTCAGGACCGCCGCGGCGAGTTCAAAGACATGCAGTATCTGGATACCCATCTGGTGGAACTGCACTATCAGATGCCCCTCAATGAGATCATCTACGACTTTTTCGATACGCTGAAAGCCAACACCAAGGGCTACGCCAGTCTGGACTATGAGCTGTCCGGCTACCGCACCAGCGATCTGGTAAAGGTGGACCTGCTGCTCAACGGCGACGGCGTGGACGCGCTGAGTTTTATTGCCCATCGGGATAAGGCGTATCCCCGTGCCCGCCGCCTGTGCGAAAAGCTGAAGGAGAATATCCCCCGCCAGCTGTTTGAAGTGCCCATTCAGGCGGCTATCGGCGGCCGGATCATCGCCCGTGAGACGGTGAAGGCCATGCGCAAGGATGTGCTGGCCAAATGCTACGGCGGCGACATCACCCGCAAAAAGAAGCTGCTGGAAAAGCAGAAAGAGGGCAAGAAGAAGATGCGGAATCTGGGCACGGTACAGGTGCCCACCGAGGCCTTCATGGCCGTTCTCAAGCTGGACAGCGATTGAGCGAGAAGAGATATGTGTTTCTCAACCCGAGATCGCGTATGTCAAACTTGCCGCAATCATTCCCGCTCGTATCATCGACTTCACCCGCAGAGGTTTCCCTTTTTCTCCGGGACTCCATGCACATAATAGCAGAAATCACCCTGCAAGGCTTTGGTCTGCCCTGCAGGGTGTGCTCATTTCTTAAGGCAATACCGGGCCTTTTCAAAGGGAGTTTCGCACAAAAATCAGGGATTTAATCCCTGCATGAATCACTAAAGTGCCACTGCCCTTTTCTATGTGCCTTTAAAATCGTTTTTCCCTTTGGGCAACGACGCTGCGCATCATCTGCACCACCTCCGAAAAACAGACCCTGTCTTGTGCCGCATCCTGTTTCCGGGGAGTAATCGCATTATGAGGCTCCCCTACCTGCTGCGGCACCCGTGACCGTGCCCCTCACGGTTCGATGCAGGCAGGCCGTCCCGCACGGCGCCCTCGCCGGCATACGGATTTTTGATCTCAATATAGAGTTTTTCAATCGAATACCGCAATAAAGCTCTACCCATTAGAACGTTCTTCAGGTATACTAACAGCAAGAAACGCGTTTCCCAGTCCGTTGGACAGCACCAGGCAAAGCGCGGCATCATAGACGGATAGTACCTGCGGCAGCCTGCCTTCCCTCTGACATTTCAGGTCGTAAAACCATACATTTCAGGCCGACAGAGTCCGCAGCTTCTGAAAAACCGGTATTATGGAATGATGACTATATGGGCAATTGGCATATCCGCGTTTTATTCAACAGGAAATCAGGAGGTATAACCCACATGATCAGAATAGGCTTTTGTGATGATGATCTCTCCGTTCTGAATGAGCTTCAGGTACTCCTTGACCGGTACCGTGTGGAGCGCAATCAAGAGATCGACTATACATCTTTCCATAGCCCCCTGGACCTGTTGGCCGCCATTGAGGGAGGCGCCCGGTTCGATGTTCTGCTGCTGGATGTCCTGATGCCCGGCGAGAACGGGATCGATGCGGCGGCGGAGATCCGAAATTACGACCGTGATGTCAAGATCATCTTTCTGACCTCATCGCCTGAGTATGCCGTACAGTCCTATTCAGTCGACGCCTACTTTTATCAGCTCAAACCCATTTGGGCGGAGAGCTTCTACCGTCTGATGGACTCGGTTCTCGCCACATGTGAAAAGGAACAGGCCGACAGTCTGATCCTGCGGTGCAAAAGCGGTATTACCCGGATCGAACTGAAGCAGCTGGAATACTGTGAGGTCATTCACCGAACACTGTTCCTTCACTTGACCAGCGGAAAAGTTTTGGAGAGCATCGGCAGTCTGGATGAGCTGTGCGGCCATCTGGAACCCTATGGGAACTTCCTGCGGCCCCATCGCTCCTATCTGATCAATCTGGACTATGTGCAGAACCTCTCTGCCCGCGCCATCACCATGTCCTGCCTGACAGAGATCCCTATTCCCCGCGGGAAGTACAATGAGATCAAAAACGTGTTTTTGGAGTATGCGTTTCAGAACAGGCAGGTGATGATATGAGCTTCTGGCTTTCGCTGCTGAACGACATCGCGGTCAGTCTCTTCGGAAGCGTTCTGTCCGCATCCTTCTGTGATGCTTTGGCGACCCGGCGGAACCGCCGGCTCTTCTGGTGCTGCATGGCGCTGATCACCATTCTGCAGGGGGGCGTGTACAGCATTTGGAGTGCTGATTTTCTGCGATATATCTATCCTCTCATTATGCATCTTCCTCTGCTTCTTGTGCTGTGGCTTCTGACCGGAAAACTGCTGTGGCCGCTCATATCCATTCTGTCTGCCTATTTTTTCTGTGAGCTGCGGCGCTGGATCGCGCTGTTGGTCGTGGCTCTGTTTCGCGGCGGAGATATGATGCAGGATCTTGCGGAGCTGATCATCACGTTGCCGCTGCTGCTGCTCCTGCTGCATTTTTTCACGCCGGTGATTCGTCAGCTGTCTGGGCAGTCACCCAAGCAGCAATGGATATTTGGCCTGATTCCGGCGGTGTATTATCTCTTTAGCTATGGCACCCGCGTCTACACCGATCTTCTTTACAGCGGCGGCCCGGCGGCAGTGGAATTCATGCCCTTTGTATGCTGTTTGGTCTATATGGCATTTTTGCTGTATCACTCCGCCAAAGAACAGACGGAGATCCAGCTCCAGCAGGTGCAAAAGAGCCTCAATCTCCAATTGACACAGGCCGTCCGGGAGATCAACGCCCTGCGGGAGTCCCAGACTATGGCCAGCCAGTACCGCCACGACCTGCGGCACCATCTGCAATACCTGTCTTCCTGCATCGGAAGCGGACAAGCGGAGCAGGCCCAGGCCTACATTTCCGATATTTGTGAGGAGATCGAGGCACAGAAGGTGCAGCGCTACTGCGAAAACGAGGCCTCCAATCTGATCCTCTCGTCCTTTGCCGGGCGGGCGCAAAAGAATGGCGTTTCCATGCATATACAGGGAGCGCTCCCCGCCTTTATGCTGGTATCGGACAGCGACCTGTGTGTCCTGCTCTCCAACGCACTGGAAAACGCCCTTCACGCCTGCTGCTCCCTTGTCGCGGAAGGCAAAGCTTGCGAAATTGATGTACAGTTCTATGAACGGGGCGGCAAGCTCTTTTTGCAGGTGACAAACCCCTGCAGAAACACAGTTCACTTTGAAAGGGGGCTCCCGGTTTCCGATCGACCGGGTCACGGCATCGGTGTGCAGAGCATCTGCGCCATCGTCCGACGATACGGCGGCGTTTACGCCTTTTTGGTGCAGGACGGACAATTTATCCTGCGGCTGTCTCTTTGAGTAAATGGTCGATTCAGTACGTTTTCGGTACGTTTCAGTCGAAAGCTCCCCTTTCTGTCTGTCGGTATTTTATATTGAAAACAGCAACCGGAAATCCGGCAAAACAACTGAAAAAGTTTCCTGCACTGCCGCCTGCTGAACGAAGGTGCTGCGTTCGTCCGCCTGCGGCGGTTCCGGCAAGCTGCCGCCTTTTTATCAATCTCAGGAGGGATTTCCGATGACAATCGGTATCATCATCGCAGTCGTTCTTGCCCTGCTGGCCGTATGGGTGGTGAACACCCGGCGGTCCCTGGCGGCAATGGACGAAAACATCGACAATACCATGAATCAGATCGGCGTACAGCTCTCCTCCTGCTTTGACGCGCTGATCACGCTGCTGGGCCTGACGAAGGGCTATGCCGCCAATGAATCTCAGACCCTGATCGAAACCGTCAAGTCCCGCCGCAGCGTCATTGCCGCCGACTCCACACCGGAGGATGTGCTGAAGCAGGAGGGCGTCATCTCCGAGGTTCTGGTCCGCATTTCCGTGGTGGCCGGGGAGTTTCCCGAATTGAAGGCCAATGAAAACTACCGCAAATGCATGAACGCAGTGGACAGGTATGAGAAAATGGTGTGCACCAGCCGCCTGATCTACAACGATTCCGTCACCAAGCTGAACCGCTCCCTCCGCATGTTCCCCGCCAGTCTGATCGCGGGAATACTGGGCTTCCATCAGCGGGACTATCTGGAGACTGTGGAGAGCAAGGCGGATATGCCCGCAAGTCTTTTTTAACGAAAAACGGAAAAACAGAAAGGAGAAACAACGTGAAAAAAAGAATTTTACGCAAATTGCAATAACAAGTTGGACACGCCGTGGTAAAAACCTTGGTCACGGATG